>NZ_JBSGXU010000016.1:0-28375 GCF_053610205.1 Streptomyces sp. NPDC054932
AGGTGATGGCTTCTTCCTTCCGGCCTGCCTCCTCCAACAAGCGGGCCGCCATGCCCAGGGCATCGCGGTCGCCGCCGTCGGCGCGGGTCCGCAGCCAGGCGAGCGCCTCCTTCTTCCGGCCCGCCTCGTCCAGCAACCCCACCACCACGCCCGGCGCATCGCGATCGCCAGCATCGGCGCGGATCCGCAACCAGGCGATGAGTTCCTCCTTCCGGCCCGCCTCTTTCATCAGCCAGGCCGTCCTCCGCAGGGCGAAGGAGTCTCCAGCCTCGGCGGCGCGCTGGTACCAGCTGATTTCTTCCTGCTCTCGGCCTGCCGCCTTCAGCAGTCGGGCCGCCTCCCGCAGCGCATAGGGGTCGCCGGTATCGGCGCGGGTCCGCAGCCAGGTGAGTGCCGTCTCCTCCCGGCCCGCTGCTTGCAACAGCCCTACCGCTACTGCCAGCGCATCGCGGTCACCGCCCTCGGCGCGCGTCTGCAGCCAGGCGAGCGCTTCCTCCGCCCGGCCCGCCTCCTGCAGCAGCCACACCGCCTCCCGCAGGGCAACGCGGTCGCCTGCGTCGGCAGCGGTGTCTCGCTGGTACCAGGGGTTTTCCTCCCCCTTCAGCAGTCGCACCCCTTCCCACAAGGCATCGGGGTCGGCGCGCGTCTGCAGCCAGGCGAGCGCGTCCTCCGCCCGGCCCGCCTCCTGCAGCAGCCACACCGCCTCCCGCAGGGCAACGCGGTCGCCTGTGTCAGCAGCGGTGGTGTAGAGGTGGATCGCGATGCGGAGCAAGCCGTGGTTGCGTGACGCGTGGGCGAGGGCGGTGCGGTCGGTCGGGGTGGCGTGGCGGACAAGGGCGTCCCACAGGACGGCCGGAACGCGGGGGGTGCTCTTGCCGCGGCTGTGCTGTTCGAGGTAGTCGGCGAGGCGGTAGCAGGGCTGAGCGGGCTGCGGTTCACCGGGGTAGGGGATCAGTCGCGTGAGCGGCCCGAGTGCGCCGCGGCAGTCAGCCTCGACGTATTCCAGTGCCCGTTCCAGCCAGCCCTGGTGACGGGCGAGGCGTTGCCATTGGGTGCCGGTGACGTAGCCGGGGACTGCGGCTTCGAGTAGGGGCAGGGGGATGTTCCGGCCGTGGCCGAGGCGGCGGGCGTCCATGGCGGCCTGGATCAGGGCCTTTGCCGCCGGGGCCGCGTTGTCGTATCGCTCGATCAGCGCGGGGGCGCCGGCCAGATACTGGGCGATCTGCCCCTCTTCGGTGTGTTCAGCGGCATACGCCAGTCGCGGGTCGTCCCGCGCCACCACGGCCAGGGCTTGCAGATCGACGCCGGTGAAGGCGGGCGGGACGGGCAGGGCATGGCCGGTCAGCAACTCGCGGGCCTGCGCGTGAGGGTCTTCAACAGCGCCGGGGGTGGGCCGGGTGGTGAGAGTGGCCCAGTACTCGGGCCAGATGGTGCCCAGGACCAGTATCGGGGCGCGATCGGGGTCACTCAGGAGCGAGCGGAGTCCGGCCGCGACGCGCTCGCCCAGATCACTGGCGGGGGTGAGGAGGTAGTGCTGGGCTTCGTTGAGCCAGACCACAGTGCGCGGTGCGAGCCGGTCCAGCTCAGGGCAGGCGGCCTCGGGGCGGGTGGGGTCCAAAGGGTGCCACAGCCGCCACCCGCCCGGCAGCGTGTGCACGGCTTCCCAGCAGGCCCGGGTCTTGCCCGCGGACGACTCTCCCACCAGCATCACCAGTCGGCTTCCGCCGTCCGCGGCCTCTCGCGTGATCTCGCGTAGACGGCTGTCGTGATCCCGCTCGACGTAGGCCGGCAGCACCGGCAGCACCGTGCCGTCCTGCCTAGGGCCGGTATCGATGGCGCGGTGCACTTCCAGGGCGAACGGGTCGGTGAACTCGGCGAGCGGCTTCCCCGGGGCGACGGCCGTGTATGCCTGGATCCACAGCTCCCGTACTCGTGCAGCCAGATCGTGCTCGTCCCGGGCGGCACTACGGGCCAGCACGAACGCGACGGCGACCGCGTCGGCCTGGCGGGCGGGGATGTCCGGTGCGCTGATGCAGCGGCGGATGGTGTCCCTGCTCGGCGCCCCCTGCAGTGTGTCGTCGCCGGCGATTTCCGCGGTGATCTCGTCCAGACTCGGGGCGCCCGCCGCCACGTAGGCCTCGTACAGCAGGTCCTTCAACTTCCGTAGCGGGCCAGGGGCCACGCGCGCCCGTTTCAGCCTCCGCGGGCGCTTCACCGGACCGCCCCCCGTGTCGCCACTCATCGCACCATCGTCCCCCAACCGGCCTCGCGCGGGGGCCGGAACAGCACCGATACCGCACCGTGCGGTGGGCCCGTCGCAACTGAGAGTCGGTCTTGGTACGGGGTTCACCGTGGGAAGTGAGCCGGCCGGCTGCCCCTCTCCTGATCGAGATCCCGTGGAGGACAGATGCCCCGCAAGCAACTCACGCGCCGCGAGCGCCTGGCCCTGACCTGCGCAACCCTGGGCGGACTCGTCTCCGGCACCGCCCGCGCCGTGGCCGCCTGGCTGTTGGACCGGCTCCAGCCGTGACCCGATCCGGCCTCCGGCGCACGATCGCTGGGCACGTCCGGCCGTGCACCGGAGGCCGGCCCGCTACCTGGGGGCCGGCACTACAGGCCGATGCCGTCCGTTGTCGCGTCCTCGCACTTCTCGCCCTTGTCGATGCAGTCCCAGAACACGGGTGGCTTGGCCGACCAGCCGCTCCGCCCGCGGAGCTTCTCGGTGCGCTTGCAGCCGGTGGTGACCACGCCGCGCTGGCCGGAATGGCCGGTGATGCGGGCTTCCAGGCCGGCGTGCTCGGCGGCCTGGTCATGGCGCGGCCGGAGTCCAGGGAACGTGCCATCGCACCGGTCCGGCTGCAGTGGTGGCCGTTCGCTGCGAACAGCTTCGGGTTCTGGCGGTAGTAGGGAAATGGAAGAACACACGCCGCTGTGCTTGAGGACCAGAACCGCCACTTGAAGACATACAGCCATCCTGGCCCGGCCACCCCCCTGGCTGCGCCCCATGGGTTAAAGGTCACAGGCCGCTGGGTGAAGCACCGCCGTTTGGGGCTGGTGACAAGGTTCTTACCAGCACATCGGCCGGGAGTTCAGCGTGACCGAGGCGCCTTCACCGAGAACCCACGGCGCCTTCGGCAGGCAGGCTCGAAAGCGGGTGGGTTCGTCGCCTCTGAATCGGCTGGATCTTCATTCGCTCTCGGCGGTCTGCTCGATCTGATGCCGATCTCCGAGTTGGGCTCAGTGAACGGAGAACCCGCCATCGACGAAGATCGCCTGCCCGGTGACGTATCCGGAGGCGCGGCTGGCCAGGAACACCGCCGCTCCGGCGAAGTCCTCCGCCAGGCCGTTGCGCCCGACCATCGTGCGCGCGGCCAGCGCCGCCGCCTTCTTCCGGGTCGGACGACAACCGCGCATTGAGCGGGGTCATGACGAAGCCGGGCACCAGCGTGTTGCAGGTGACGCCGTGGGGCGACCACGCCTCAGCCTGTGAGCGGGCCAGCGACTCCAGAGCCCCCCTTGGAGACCCCATAAGCACCGCTCTGGACGAATGCCAGGTGCGCCTGCTGGGAGGTGATATGGATGATCCGCCCGAAGCCCCGCTCGGCCATGCCGGGCCCGAACCGCTGGCCCAACAAATAGGGTGCCTCCAGGTTCACCGCCATCGTGGCGTCCCACACGTCCTCGCCCAGCTCGCCCATCGGCGGCCGCAGGTTGATCCCGGCGCTGTTGACGAGAATGTCGGGCTCGCCGAACACGGCGGCGGCCTGCTCCGCCGCCGCACGCACCCCGTCACGGGTGCTCAGGTCGGCGCTCACCCAGGCCGACCGGCAGCCGTCCGCCGCCAGCTCGTCGACCGTGGCAGCCAGTTCCGACTCCTTGCGCGCCACGATCACCACGCTCGCCCCCGCTCGCCCCCGCTCGCCCCCGCTCGCCCCCGCTCGCGAACCATCGCTCGCGCTGCGGCACCTGCGGCACCAGGCAGTCCCACGACTCTCCGACACGATCCAGGGCGACAATTATAGGACTGCCTCCGATCTTCCCGGCGGTCTACGGAGGGAGCGTAGACCGGCAAGCGCGACGAGCGCGAAGAGCAGGACCAGCGTCAGCTGCGTGGGTGGGCTGAGTCTGAGCCCCAGGCTGGAGGCTCAAATATTCGCTACTACGACGATCTGCAGCGAGCCCTCCGAGAGGCCCGGGGCGTATCCCGATGAGGCAGAGGAGTCCAGCGATCACGGCTAGGGCGTGTTTTAGAACCAATTCCGTGAGGTGGGGCGTCAGTCCGCCATCCGTATCTGCGGGATCAGCGCGACGTGCTGATGTCCCCGCAGCCGGGGGTGTCGATCCCAATGGTGCTGACGCACTCCGCGTATTCAAAGACGTGGTCAAGCCGCCCTCTGCTGCGATCGCCGTTGTCGAGCTGTTCAGTCTCGACGTACGTGACACCGTCTCTGGTGAAGACCCCGGTTACCCGGAAGTCGCGGTCGTGCTGCGGGTAACCGGGGTAGCGGCGGGCCCAGAGGGAGCCGATCTTGGGGGTGGGCGGTCATGTTGCCCAGTCTGTCACTCTCAGGGCAGGGGGTGGTTGGCCTGTCTGGCAGGCGACATGCCGACGAGGGTGCGGGTTCTGAAGCACCTGTACGGGCCCGTCGGCGTGATGGTCGCAAGTTCTGGGCGGGGGAGGAGGACACCGGACTCGACGGCCGGACCCTGCCCGTCCCCCCGATCACGTTCCTGTCTCTGCGCCCGGCCGTCAGGCCCCGTGACCCCCGCTTCCTCGACACCACCCCCACCCTCGCCGACATTTTCGGGCAACTTCGTATGCCGCCCGGAGATGCTCAGCCGTCACTCACCGTGGCCACTGCACGAAGCTGAGCCTCGAACTTCTCCTTGTCGAACCGGCCGTCCTCATCCGTCCAGCCCAGGTCGCCCATCACCTTGTTCATGACGACGAGCGTGTAGTCGTCCTCCTTCAGCGGCTCGCACGGCTTTGGCTTCGTCTTGTCGCCTTCGGGCCGGGCCTTGACTGCCTTGATGCACTGCTCGACGGATTCGTCGTAGCTGGGTTCGCCGCTGCAGCCGACGAGCAGGACGGTGGCGGCAAGCAGGACGGTGATGATGCGGGTGCGCATGGGTCCCCCCGGGTGGAGTGTTGGGGGGCATCATGCCGGGCGGCTGGGCCGGACGGGGCTGGTTCGCGGGAGCCGGCCAGCGATCAGGGCTGGACTGGTTGAACACCATCGGCATTGCTATGGCGGGCACCGCCAGGTCAGTGCGGCCTGCTCGGGCGGCGGTCGGTGATCAGCCACGGCCTTGTGTTTCGGGGCACTTGCCGTCGACGGCGTCGTAGAGCGGGACCATCTGCTCAAGCCGTGGCGCCGCGCCTGGACCTGACTACGCGGACCCTGGAGACCTTGGCCGCCCCCGTCTCGGGGCTGCCCATTTCGCCAGCGGAGCGCAGCGGCCGTTGGCCGACGCAAGATTGGGATGGGGTTCCGTGCCCCGGCGTGACCCACCACCCCTGCACCATCAGCAGAGACATGGAGCTTGGGACGCGAACCGATACCCCGCACGCAGCAAGTGCCTCCCCTCTGGACCGAAAGAACGCCAAGCGAAACCGCGAGGGGAGTTGATCGTCAATTGTTGTGTGACTTCTACTGCTGGTGCCTCAGTACCTTGTCGAAGCAGCCAGGCTGAAGGCCGTCGCGGCGACGAAGAGTCCGATGCAGGTCATAAACACCATCACTGCGCCGATCAGGATCGGGCCGCTCCCGATCCCGGATGCTGCTCCGGCCGGTAGCACCCGCTCGGGGCGCTGCGGCAGGTAGCGCACCGGACCGATGTCCCCGGTCACATGCGGCACATCCGAAACGATCTCGGCCCGCGCATCCAGCCCGTCGGGCGTCTGGAACCCGAGGATCAGACGCCGCTGGCTTTGCCCCTGCCCCTGCGATGAGTGGTGCACCACAAACGTCTCCAGCCAACGGACTTCCGCGACGAGACCCTCCCGCAAGATCCGCCTGCGCACCGTGTAGATGAGCACCTCGATTCCCATGGCCACCAACAGCATGCCCGCCGCCCCGAAGGCCCACCCGACCGCCGCATCCACAGCAACATCCCCCATCGCCATTGACGGCCCGGAATCACGCCTCTGCGCAGTGGGCCGACGACACCGGTGAAAATACACAGCGGGGACCAATGGTTCCCGTCCGGGAGCAAGGCGGCGACTCGGCCCGTTCCCGGCGCTCACCTTTGCCACTACCTGTCGGACAGGCCCTGTTGTCCTGCGCCGGAGATCCATCGGCAGGAGTGGGCGTGGGATTCGAGGATCTCCTCAGCTGTCTTGGTCGAGATGAACGGCTTGGCGTCTTCGTTCCCGTTCTGGACACACTGCCGTTCGCAGCGGAGGCCAAGTCACCAGGTCGCTGGTGGCCAAGTGATCAACCTGAGATCGGCCAGATCGGGGGCACTGTCCCGGCACCGCAAGGTGACCTGTTTGCCACGTTGCCAGGGCGTCCAACCGTGGTGAAGCAATGCCTGGCGGATGACTGCAGCGACCAGACCTGGTGCGATCACCACGCCGTGCTCAACCCATGTCGCCATGCGCTGCTCATCCCCATCGCCTCCTGCCACGACGATCCTCAGACCGTCATCGCTGGGTGCGACCACCCAGCGATAGCGATCTCCATCGACGGTGATCCCCCGCATGCCCTTTTTTGCTATGGCCATGCGGCACAACCTTTCACGGCTCGCTCGGCCGGCGAAGTCGATTTCGGTCCGCCTGAGAGCTCAACGCAGTGCCGACGCAAGACCGCCCAAGAGATCCCCTCGGTTCCGTCGTGCGTGGTGCTGGTCTTCTACGCCTGTCATGCTTCAGCTGCGGCCCGTGATCACGGACATCGACGAGCAGGTCCCGGCGGCATGCGGGAAGGGCTCTGACCTGGCGGACTGCGGGGCCCGCCGGCTTCGCGTGCCACCGGTCTCAGCGTTCCTGGCGCCATCTGACCATGTAAGCGGGCCTTCCCACGTCGACCTGCTCCTCTGCGCAGGCCTTCCACTCGGCCACCAGCGACCGCGCACCGCCGGGTGCCTCCCGCCGGGGCCCAAGCAACGCCTGCAACTCGTCGTAGCGCCGGTCGGCTCCACCGACGCCAGGAAAGTCCGTCGTCGCGGTGCCCTCGGCGACGCGCTTGTACCAGTCGTCGGTTATCGCCGACTGCTCACGCTCCAGGGAGAGCGATGCTTCATCGATGGGCCACACAAGGTACTCGTCGTCGTAGGGATCGTCGGCATGCCAGTGGTCATGAATGGCCCTGAAGTAGTGCGGTGCTCCCTGGACATCGGCAATCCCCTCCCTAGGGCCGTCGTACCAGTGGTGCTCGACATGGACCCGCTCGAATCCCGCGCGTACCAGCTTCAGCCTCTCGGAGTTCTCCATCATCCGGGCAGGGTAGGGAACTCCGGTTCGAACCGCACGGCAAATAACCGGTGGGTCATCGCCTCGCCGTTTCAGTTGCGGCTGCTGGGCGGCTGAGCCACCCCCGAACCGTCAGCGCAGGCATGGCGCTTGGAACGCCCACCGATACTACGCACGTAGAAAGGGCCCTCCTCCTGGACCGACCGAGCCCTCGACAAGGTGCATCGTCCCAGCTCTGAAGCCATCTTCGAGTTCCCGGCCGGTAATCGGTCTCGCGCCAAGTGAAACGGCGAGGCCCACTCCCCAGGCCAAGTACACGCGCACGACGGTCTCGTGAAGACCCAGCAAGCGGGCCCCGGCCCGGCGAAGACGTCGAGGCGCAGGGTAACGGCCTACGCGTCGGGCGATGCCGGCCGGGTGCTGTTACCCGTCCTGGGCGGTCAGGAGGAGAACCAGGGCCTTGGAGCGGGTGGTCCCGAGCCCGGTGGCGACCGTCTCGGCGGACGTGCCGGCGTCGCACAGCGCGCCGGCGGTCTCCCGGGCCACCCGGGCGGCGATCCGTTCCAGCACGCCGGCGGCGCGCAGCGCGGCCAGCGGCGCGTCCGTGGCCGCGGCGGTCAGCTGCTCGGTGATCTGGACCAGGAGGGCGGCCAGCGGCTCGGGCAGCGGTACCGCATCGTCGCGGACGAGGGACAGGTGTGCGTTCCAGTCCGCGAGCGGTCCGGTGAGGTCGACGTCCGCTTCGTACAGGGGTTGGTCGCTGATCGTGTCCCAGTCCAGGGGGTACTGAGCCGGGCTGCGCCAGCCGCACGCGCACCCCGCCCGGAGGGCCTCGGCGCGCGGGCGGCGGTGCCGGCCGTCGTAGGCCGACCAGTGCTTGGTCGACGGCGCCCACCAGTCCCACTCCACAGGCACACCGCCCTCCCACACGTTCCTGCTGGCCGCCCTGCCCCCGCCCGCGCACCCGCCCACACCCCCGGCAGCCCAACAACGCACGCAGTTGGACCCGGCCTGCCTCGCTGATCACGAGTAGCCGAGGCGCTTTGACGCGTCCGGAAGGACCGCGAACGCAGACGCCAAAACTCCGGAGCACGGCGAATGGCACCCCGTCGAGACGGCGGCCCTCACCTCCGGGCTGCGCTACGGGGCGGGCGTGAACTCTCCGTCCGTGCCACTGCAAGCCGGCTCTCATCCTGCGTCCGCCGTGTGGCGGGAGACACCAGAGCGGGCTCGTGTAGGCGCGCAGACGTGGGTAATGAGCAACCCTATGAACACGTCGAGTGAACTGGTATCCGAGTCTGAAATGCGGGAGCTGATCGGATGGCTGGTGCACGTCATCGAGGCGGGCGGCGCACTGATCATCTTCGCGGGCGCCGTCTGGGCCTTCGCCCGGTTCACCACGGCCGGTCTGCGCAGGCGCTCCCTCATCGGCGAGTTCAACAAGATCCGCCTCAGCCTGGGCCGCTTCCTCGTCCTGGGACTGGAATTCCAGCTGGCAGGCGACGTCCTGCGCACGGCGGTCGCCCCCAGATTCACCGAGATCGGCCAGCTGGCGGCCATCGCCGCCATCCGGACCATCCTGAACTTCTTCCTCACTCGCGAAATCACACAGGAGCGAGCCGAGATCGAAGCCGACCAGAAGGAGCCCGTGCCGCAGACCGCAGCCTCCTGACCAGCCCGCCACCGGCGTTTGATACCAGTCGGCGGGGAACACGGAGTCTGCGAGGTGATCGACTTTGCCCAGACGGGGCGAGGCGCACCCGCCGCCCGTCTGACCGCCTCACCAGCGGACGAACGCACCGGCTGGGGATGCGCCCCAGCGCGTATCGCTCCGGGGTCTGGGAACACGAGCCGTCATGCACGGACAACATGCGCGTCCCGCGAGCGATCCATTCGGCCCAGCACCCGCATTCCCGAGGCTCCCGTCTGGCCAAGCCGACGCGAGGCACTCGCGCCGAAGCCGGATCGGCGGCCGGCTACGCCGCCGCATCCGAGCGGACCGGGCGATCACCCCGACGCTCTGCCGGAACTAGACCGAATCCAGCTCAAGACTGTCCTGGGCTGCGTGCCCCGAACTCGATGTCCTGGCGGCACACGTGCGCTCGTTCGCCCACATGCTCACCCAGCTGGAAGGCCACCGGCTGCCCGAATGAATCGAAGCCGCCAGCACCGCCAACCTGCCCGCCCTCCAGTCGTTCGGCCGCCACCTCGAACGCGACATGGACGCCGTCATCGCCGACCTCTCACTGCCCTGGAACTCCGGAGTCGTCGAAGGTCGTGTCAACCGGATCAAGCTGCTGAAACGTCAGATGTTCGGCCGCGCAGGATTCGAACTGCTAGAAAGGGCGTCCTGCTCTACTCCTGAAGCCCCACTCAAGCCTCGTCCTCGACAAGCCCGAATCCTTCCGGGAACCCTTCCAAGAACTCCCGCCGGGCCGGATCGGGTTCGGCCTCGGCCATCGCCCCGACCAAATCGATCAGCTCCTGCCGCTGATCAGCTGAGAGTTGGCTGAACAGGTGGGCGACGCCCTCCAGGACCTTCACGACATCGTCCGGGTCCATCTGTTCATCTTCGCTGCCCTCGATGAACCACAGAGCGCCGACCAAAGCCTCGGCCAAGGCGTGGGTCAGAGACGGACACGCGGGCATCACAGTGGCCTCCCAGCAGGTCAACGGCAGAGTCAGGCCATACCAGCACACCCCACTGACATCACCGTCCGTGAGCCTCCACAGAAAGTGGACCAGAGCCCCAGATGGAGAAACGGTTGTAGCCGGATTCTGGGAGCGGCCGCGGGCGGCTGCTCCGGGAAATGTTGACGAGAAGCGGGAACTCCTGCGTTGCAGGCCGAGGCCGATACGAAGGGCCCACCCGGCAAGCCGTGAGGCTTCTGATCTTGCCGGACACCCATTCCTTCCATGGCATCCCCGACTACGCTTGCCATGGTCACGGCCAAGATCGAACGAGGGGGGTACACCCATGCCGTACGAGACCGGCGCGAGGGTGAAGCTGACCAGGGATGTGCAGCTCACCGCAAACGACACGGCGGCCAGGGTCGGCTTCCCCGGTCCGCTGTGCCTGGCCGAGGGCTTGGAGGGCATCGTCGCGGGTTCGGCAAAGGAAGCCGGCGGGGTGGCCCAGGACGGGCTCGCGGAATTCGAACGGCGAGTCCGAGGCGTCCAGTTCGACGGCCACACGGCCGGTCTGATTGACAATCTCCGCCAGCAGATCATCCGGCACGGAGGGCTCGACGCCGGAGGCGGCGCTCAGATCAGATACAGGGTGCGCTTCGAGAACGGGTTTGTTCTGGGCGGTCTTGAGGAAGGCTGGCTGACCGAAGCCTGAGTACCCGCCACCGCGCCCCTGCCGGCCGGCCGGGGCGTCGCGGTCTCTGTAGCCGGTTCCTCACCAGCCTCGCCCGAAATGGCGGACGGGAGCCGGCGAGGAAGCCTCCCCGGCCACCGTGCCGGTGCGGTCCTCCTCAGCCCGGGTATGCGATCGAGCCCAGCGGCGGGCAGGGGATGAGCGTGGTGCCGGCGCCGGGGCGTTCGACGAAAGCCCGGGCCTCGGCGGCCCGCAGGCGCTGGGAATCCAACTCGTCGGCGTGCCAGGCGTCGCGCCTGGCACGGTCGTAGTCCCACGAGTCGTCGATGAGACTGAGGCTGGTATTGCCGGAGCTGCGCTGGAACTCCGACTTCAAGGCGGCCTGCTGGAGTGCGGTCTGGGTCGCCGCGAGGTCGATTCGGGAGATCAGGACGCCGAGGGTGTTCGGTTCCCGGGTCGGCATGGGGGCCTGCGGAAGCGGCGACACCCCGGTGTCGAGACGGCCCATGTTGTCAACGGCCGCCGTCTGGGCGTCCCGCACCATGAGCTGCGTTTCCTGGTGCAGCCAGAAGAACTCGTCGAGGTCCGCCTCGGTGATGCGCATCCGCTGGTACAGGGCCCGGAAGCGGGGATCGTCGTGCAGCGGACGCAAGGGGGCGACGTGGAGCGCCACGCAGTCGTTGTAACCGGCTGCCACCGCGGCGTCGAGGTGGAGGATTCCCTGGTTCGCCTCTCCGCGCAGGACGGCCATGACGCCGAGGCTCGCGTGACCGGCGGCGACGAGCCACGCGCCGTCGGGGCCGAGCACCCTGGCGCGCGCGACGACGTCGTGGAAGCCCGCGGTGCCCGCCGCGGCGGGACCATTGGTCATGGCCTCCACCAGCAGTTCGTGAACACGGGCGGCCAGTGAGTTGACGGTGTCGACCATGGATCTCCTCGGACCTCGGTGGTGAAGAGCGTAAAGGGTGTTGAGTCTCTGGCAACCCCCGTGGACAAGACGGACGGACAGGATGAGCGGTTCCTGCTCGGGGCGCACAGTGGCCACGAGTGGCATCGGCTTCCGGGCCTGCTCGACCGCCGGGTGGGTCTTGGCAGACGGCCGAGTCCACGCTCACGCCCCAGCAGGTCGGATGCCTCGCAGCCCCGGCCTGGGGGTGCAGCCGCGCGGCGGCATCGCGCGGCGCCCGGCGTGGAACCCCAAGTCCTGCCAGCCGCCTTCTGGTTGTCACACGCGTTGAGCAGAATGGCCGTCAGGGCCGAGCGACTGTTCGTCGGGGACTCAGGGGTGACCGGGCGGACTGGTGTCGCTCCGGCAGTAGTTCTCTCCGACACCATTCCTTGATCTTGATGCCGGTTCTAGGCTGGCGGTATGGCGGCCAGGGGCGAGCGTTCGGGTCCAGATCCTCGAAGCGTGATGCGTTGGTCGCTGAGCCTGCATGTTGCTGTTGTGCTGGTGCTGTCCGCCTTCACAGTCGGCATCGTCGCAGCAGTGCTCTGGCTGCTTCTGGGCGCGCCTCCGCTGCACGTGGCCGGACCGCTCAAGCCGGGAGATGTCTACGACGGCATCAAGATTGCACTGGCGATCGTCGCCGGAGCCGGCGGTGCGGTGGCTCTGGTCGTCGGCTACCGACGTCAGCACCTCAATGAGGTGTGTGACGCGCGTGAGCACGACAGGGCCTTCACCGACCGGTTCGGGGCCGCAGCCGATCAGCTCGGGGCGGATCAGCCAGCGGCCCGGATGGCTGGTGCGTATGCCATGGCCCGACTCGCCGACGAGTGGCTCCAGGAGCGTCAGACCTGTCTCGACGTGCTGTGCGGCTACCTGAGGATGCCCCATGCGCCGGATCCCCCAGCCGACGAATTGGCCTTCGCCGCCTGGCAACGCGAACGTGAGATACGCAAGACCGTCCTCCGGCTCATCGCCGCCCATCTGCGGGACGACTCATCCGAATCCTGGCAGGGGTACGATCTCGACTTCACCGGCGCCGTGCTTGACGAGGCGTACTTCCGCGGCGCCCGCTTCACCGGCGGCGACATCATCTTCGTCAAAGCGATCTTCGTCGGCCACGATCGAGACCAGGTGGTCTTCGACGAGGTCGAGTTCGCCGGCGGGAGTTGCGTCTACTTCCGCCTCGCCGAGTTCCGCAGCGGCTCCGTCCGCTTCGACCGGGCCGTCTTCAGCGGCGGCTGGGTCACCTTCGACAGCGCCCGCTTCACCGGCGCCCGTGTGAACTTCAGGGATGCCGCCTTCAGCGCAGGAGAGATCCTCTTCGAGGACGCGGAGTTCTCCGACGGTCTCGTCGATTTCGCCGGCTCCACCTTCACCGGTACCGCCGTGAACTTCGGCGAGCATCACCTCCAGAGCCTCCACGTCACAGTCCCACCCGCCCGCTTCACCGGAGGCACCGTCGATTTCTCCAGCACCGCGACGTTCACCCATCCCCCGCGCTTCGGCCTGGAAACAGTGCCCGAAGGACTCCTGCTACCACCCGGTACCAACATCTCCGACCTGCCCTGACAGCCGGGCCACGCGCTGTCCACCGTCCAGAACCGTGGTCGCTCAAGGGAGTGAAGCGGCAGGTGCTCATCAGTTCTCCGGGCGGGGACGCTCGATCCGTGTTCACAAGATCACAGATGGCTCCCGAACTCGCCGCCCCGGCGGCTCTCATTCATCCCGCCGAAAACACGGGGCCCGAGCACTTTTGCACAGTGTGGCGTCGGCGCCGCTTTGAGGTGCGTCGCAGGATTTCGGGTTCAGGTCTGGCGAAACCGGAATCGCAAATCGTATAATTTCGGGCATGGAACAGGTCGAGCCTCGGACCAGCTGGACGTTCGTCACGAACCACGCCCGGATCCTCGCCATGATCTTGCGCGATCCGGAGGTCCGGCTGCGTGATCTGGCCGGGAGTTGCGAGCTCACGGAACGGGCGGCCGGGGCCATCGTCCGGGACCTGGAGAACGCGGGGTACCTCACCCGGGTACGCCGCGGCCGCCGCAACCACTACCAGGTCACGCCCGGGACGCTCTTCCGTCATCCGGCCGAGGGCCACCACGAGATCGCGAACCTCCTGCACCTGCTGGTCGACCTCGACCCCCGGGCCGGAGCGACCGGCCACTCTCCCACGAGCGGTGACTACCGTGAGCGCGAACCACACAGCTGACCCGCGCACCGGCACGGGACCCGCGCCCACCATGGCGCTGCCCCCTGCCAGGCATTCTTCCCGAGGCATCGGGGTTTGAAGGGAGCAGGCCATGACCTCTCTTCCCGACCCCCTGCCCGTGACTGCAGCGGAGCACATCAGCGGCATCATGCCCCCTTGCTTCGCCGGCGTGATCTTGCTGCCGGGACCGCAGCGGGTGCTGGCCCGGGTGCGCGGCGAGATCGACATGGACGACGGCAGCGGACTGCGCGGCGAACTCATCGGGGCTCTGCACGCCAGTCGCGACGGCCTCGACGTGGACCTGTCCGCTGTCACCTTCTGCGACACCACCGGTCTGCACATCCTGCTGGACCTGAACCAGCTGGCCCTGGAGACCGGGAAATCGCTCGTCCTGACCGCCCTCAGCCGATCGGTCGCCCGCCTGCTGCGCCTGAGCGGGGTGCAGCACCTGCTGACCGTCCGCGCCTGGCCCGCGCCCCAGGAGCGAGGAAGGTCCGTGTCCGTGTTCGGGGATGCCACTGCGGCACGTGATCGGATCGGGCTGGGCCAGGTTCTGGCAGCAGCCGAGAGCGCCGCCCCGGTGCGCTCTCTCGACGTGGTGGCGCGCAATCTGCGCGACCGGTTCGACGCCAAATACGTGTCGTTCCTGTTCGTCGACATCGTCGGCCGGCGCCTGCTGCGGGTCCACGACACTGCGGCCGAGCCGGGACAGCAGCCGGCCGAACAGGTCCCGCTTGCGGGCACCAGCGTCTACGACGACGTGCTGCGCAGCCAGAAGCTCGTGGTGGCCGCAGACGGCCCGGACGGGCACCGGGTGCTCGCCCCGGTCACCAACCGCGGCGACACCATCGGCGTCCTGGAGCTGTTCCTCACCCAGGCCACACCAGAGGTACGCGCTCAGGTCCAGGAGGCCGCGCACGCGCTGGCGTACATCATCGCCACCGACCGCCGCTTCACCGACCTCTACCACTGGGGCAACCGCACCGGCCCGGTCAGCCTCTCCGCGGAGATCCAGCGCCAGCTCCTGCCCACCGGCGCCTGCTGCGAAGCCCCCGAATTCACCCTCGCCGGCGCCCTGGTCCCCGCCTCCGACATCGCCGGCGACACCTACGACTACAGCCTCGACACCCATACCCTGCACCTGTCCATCACCGACGCCATGGGCCACGATGTCAGCGCCGCACTCATGGCCACCCTCCTCGTCAACGCCTCCCGCGGCGCCCGCCGCGCCGGGTCCGGCCTCGCAGAACAAGCCCGCCAGACCCACCAGGCCCTCCTCGACCACGGCCACCACAGCATCGCCACCGGACAACTGCTGCGCATCGCCCTGGACGGAACCAGCGCCCAGCTCGTCAACGCCGGCCACCCCTGGCCCTACCTGCTGCGCGACGGCGCGGTCACCGAACTGCACCTGACCGTGAACATGCCCTTCGGGATCCCCTCGCAGGGCGCCTACAAGGTCCAAGCCCTCGACCTGCGTCCCGGTGACCGCCTCCTGCTGCACACCGACGGCATGCAGGAACGCGATGCCGCTGTGGTGGACCTGCCCGCCCTCCTGCGCAAGACCGCGGCCGAGCATCCGCGCGAGGTCGTGCGCACCCTGGTCGGCGCGGTCACCGACGCCTTCGGCGGCCGGCCGCCGAAGGACGACGCGACCGTCCTTTGCCTGGACTGGCACGGGCCCACGAACGCAGAAGGTGAACGGTCCGCCGCAGCAGGGTTGTAGACGCCCGGACGCTGGGCGGGCGTGGCTGAACGCCAGCCGTCCGGCACGAGGTGGGCCCGTGCCGGTGCCGGCACGCCGAGCAGCGCGGCCGCGGTCCCGTTCGCGCAGCGCGGGTGTCGCGCCAAGCAGTCGGCCGCGACGGCCTTGGCGGGCCTTGGCGAGGGCGTCGGCGAGCTGGTCGTGGGTCATGCCGGAACGCCCTTTGACACCGGCTTTGGTGGCCTGCTCGTACAGCTCGGCCTTGGTCAGCGACTCCAGCGACCCGCGCGAGGTCCCAGTGCGCTTCTTCGCGGCAGGTTTCTTTCCGCGCCCGGTGTTCTGGGAGGCGCTGGCCTTCTCGCCGGTGTCCTTCGGGCTGCGGGCCCGCTCGACACTGGCGCGCAAAGCCTCCATCAGGTCGACGAAGCCGCTGGGCTGCGCGGTCGGCTCGGCCTTCTCGATCTCGGCCGCGGTCGGCTTCGTCCTGCCCGGGAAGTCTGGCACCTCGGTGTGCGGGTCGCGGATCTCGTCGGCCCAGTGCAAGGTCAGCAGGTCGTCCTCGGCCTTCAGTGCGACGAGGTACTCGCGCCCGCGCATCACGAAGATCGCGATGCCGGCTCTGTTCGGCTCAGCCAGGGCTCGCTGCAGCAGCGCGTACACCTTGCCGTACTGCTCGCCCCGGGGCCCGAGGTAGTACGTTGTCGAAGAAGATCGGCTCCACGGTGTCGAGGTCGACGAACCCGGACACCTCCAGGGCCTTGGACCGCCCCGGCGCGATGTCGTCGAGCTCCCGAGGCTCGACGATCACGTACTCACTGCTGGTGTCGAAGCCTTTGACGATCTCCCCGAGGTCGACTCCGTCGCCGGTGCGCTCGTTGACGCCCCGGTTGCGGATCCGGTCCGCGGTGCCCCGCTGGAGCTGGTGGAAGCGGATCGTGCGGCTGTCGGTCGGGGTGTACAGCGCGATCGGCAGCGAGACGAGCCCGAAGGAGACCACCCCGGTCCATACCGGTCTGGCCATGATGATCACCACCTCGACCTGCGGCCGTGCAGCCGATCAACGCCCTGGCCATGGAATGGGGCCCGGAGTCCTTCCACGACTCCTCCACGAGAAGGTCGAGGCCCTGGTGAAAACGAAGGCCGCCGGGGAGACGGTGGAAAAGGCCGAATCGGCGGCGGAGCCGACCGGCGCCGTCGACCACAGCGCGCCAGCGTCGAGCGGTCCAGGAGTCCCAAGGACACTGGAGACAAGGCCACCTCCCCCGGCGCCCGGGCGGCGCGCGGACAGAAGACCTCGGCCCCGAAGAAGCGGGCGCGCTCCGGACCCGTAGCCAAGGGCCGGGAGCTGATGGCACTGACGAAGGCCGAGCTGTACGCGAAGGCGGCTGCGGCCGAAAACCGACGGGTTCGCTGATTCTTGTAGTGCTCTGAGGGCGAACCCGTTGGCCTGTGCCGGACTTCAGGGGGTGGGTGCGTCAGGTTCCGGGCCCGTCGGAGGGGTCCGGCGGCGTTGATGAGCAGGCCGACGTGGCAGGCTCTGGAGGCCGTGCCTACTCTTTCCCGGAGTCGGCACCCGCACCGCAGGGGTCCACATGCTGTGTACTGCTACGCCAGCGATTACTGCGCCGCACCGAGCGAGAATCTCCTCACCCACCGATCACGCCCAAGCCCAACCACTACACCCCCTCACACATGCCCTGGAGGTGACCCGGTGGCGATCAGGTGGAACCAGACGTAAAAATGAAGAGGCACTCTGTTTTGGCTCGCTGAGTCGGTCCACCCTGACCTGGAGGTCAGCCATGACCGAACGTCTGCTTTTCTACAACGCTTCAAATGGCGCCGGAGCTATTGGCGAGTTGGGCGAGAAGTCATTTGACACGCTCACTAGCCATGAGCCCGGATCATTTGCGACTGGCTGGACGCACGTGGTGGAATTTCCGGGCAACGATAGGCGCTTTCTCTTTTACGACAGAAGCTCGGGCAAGGGTGCACTGGGCGGCCTGAAAACCGAGTCGTTCGGATCCGGGGTGTTCGGAGAGGTCTTCAGGACCGATCAGAGCTTTCCCGAAGGCGCTTTCAGCAGTTGGAGCCATATCACCGGGATCTTCCGCGGGGGAAAGTCGACGGCGCTCTTTTACAACAATCAGAACGGCTCTGCGGCGCTTGGCTTCGCGCCCACCACCAAGGCTTTCCCTACCGGGAGTTTCAGGCTTGGATGGACCCAGATCGTATTCGGACGGCGTACCCAGCGGCCTTTCTTCTACTCCGCCCTGGACGGAGCCGCCTGCATCGGCTTCGACCCCACCGTCAAGTTCTTCGAACCCGGCAAGTTCGGAGCTTGGACGCATATAGCGGTTGGACCGACCTTCCGTGGCGGGGACGCGCTACTTTTCTACCAGGCCGGGAAAAATCCCCCTCGGGGCGCCGTCGGCGTTCTCGAGGGAAATAACTTCCAAACCATATGGGGTCCTGAGAGTTTTTCACGCTGGACGCATGTGGTTGGAAGTGACACCGGCTGGCTTTTCTACCATAGTCCCACTGGGGCGGCAGCCATCGGCTCGCTGGACGACGCCGGCAATTTCACCACCCGCCTTCAGTTCCCCGCCAGCGCCTTCTCTCTGGGTTGGACCCATATCGTCCATACCGGTTCTGCCACTTAGGGCATGGCCGTTGCCAACTGCGGCCGGGTGCCTGCGAAGTCTGCCTAAAGATCTGAGATTCCGTACAGATTCACAACGCTTTGCCTTGTCGTATCCTTCTTATGTCGCAGCGAGTGCCGCCATTGGGATGACACCCCGGCCCGACGGCCCGTATCTGTAACGTTCGACGCCCGTCGGGGTGCGGCACATTTTTTGTGGGAACCGCATCACCCCGCGGCACTGATGGTCATGAATTCTTCACCTGGACCGATTTCGGCGTAGACCCTTCAAGTCATGCTCATATTTGGCCCCCAGCCCCTATGCGTCTGGGTCATGGGGCGATGGGGTCGGGGCGGATGTCGGCAGGGTGGGCGGTCGCGACGTATTTGATCGCGGTCTTCTGCGACAGTCCGAACAGGTGCATCAGGTGGAGGGGGTCGGCGTTCTCGTGGGCCTCGTCCAGAATCCGGTCTTCGCGGAGCTTGGTCGAGGTGACGCCGGTCGGTCGGCATGCCAGCTGTACCACCAGCTTGCTGACCTGTGGGTTCTTATCGGAGGTGGCAGTCTCCCTGCTGACGAGGAGATGTGGGTTGGTGGTGGATGGCCAGTAGCGGTGCCGATCCGCGATCCATGCTGTGGCCAGTGCGAGGGTGATCTCGTCAAGGAACACGATGTGGTCGGGCCTGCCGGGCCTGATGACGCGGAGGCGGCCGTCGGCTCTGTCCAGGCCCCGCACCAGCAGCCGACGCAGCTCGATGGGGGTGAGTCCGTGGATGGCGATCAGAGCGATGATCAGCTGGCTGCGAGCGTCAGGGGCCTTCTGGAGGAGACCCCGTAGCTGATCAGAGCGAAGTGGGGTCGGCAGGCGTGTGCTGGTGTGCAGCGAGACGCCACGGGCGGGGTCGCGGAAGATCCGGCGTTCGCGCCGTAGGGCCTTGAACAGTGACCTGAGTCCGACGTGGCGGGTCCGTTTGAGCGATGCCCCGGGCGTCGCTTGCAGTACATCGTCGATGTGGTCCTTGGTGATCTCCCGGAGGTCGGTGATGCCGTCGGCCGCCCAGCCTCTCAGGACGGGGGCCGCATCCCGGACGTAGTGTCGGATGCTGGCTGGCCTGAGTGGCAGGCTGGGTTTGGCGGCCTGGCCGGTGAGGACGTCGATCCAGGTGTTGACCGCGGCATCGTATGGCTGGGGCAGTTCGTCGGCGATGGCCCGTGCCGCGGTCAGGTCCGCGTCGACGGTGTCGTCCTCTCCGCGAGGACGAGCGTGCAGAACCGCCAGAGTCCGTTGCCCAGCGGCAGAGAGCGGTGGCAGCGCGAGCAAGGAGCCGTCCAGGGGTGGCTCAGGCGCCAGCCTGAGCACATCACACAGGTGGTCCATCTGTCGTTCGACCAGGCCAGGCAGTGGGCACAACTACCGCCAGTGAGGAGGAACGCCGGGACGATTCGCGGCCGGCGTTCGGCCAGCAGACCAGCTCGCTTGAGTGCCTGGGCAATGGTGGGGGCCATGGCTGGCAGGTCCGCCAGGTTCTCGGGGCGGACTAGCCGTTCGCCGGGCTCCCGCGCCGCCAGCGCGAGCGTTCCCAGGGCCCGCATTCTCCGCAGCGAGACACTGCTGACTCCGCGTTCGACGGCCATCTCCTCCACGGCGGCCAACAGCATCGGCAGGTCGGGGATCTCACGGTCGCGAAGGCGGGTCGCCTGAGTAACGAGCAACGACCGGGGTGGCGTCGGGAACAGGCCGAGCTGCCCGTCGATCTGCGTCGCAAGAATGTGCGGGTCAGTACGGCTCTCATGCAGAGGCCGGTTGCGGGTGGAGGCCCGTGTGGTCCCCTTGTGAGAAGGAGCGATGGGAGGACACGTGACGCCGTTCGGGAAAACGGCCAGTTGGATGGGCCTTCTTGGCGTGGGCAAAGGCGGTCGGCGGGACGGCATCGGCCGCCCTCAGTTCGGAGGCAGCGACCGGCGTCGGCCGCCCGATGAGGGCCTGGGGACCGGGCTGGCAGCCCCTGCACCTTGGCCCGTGTCGTCGCCAGCCGCCCGCCGCTGTGGGCCGTGATCGGGGGCGGCCGTGGCGACCGGCTCGGCCTCCATCAGGTCGGCGACCGTGCACTGCAGAGCGGTGCAGATCATGTCCAGATCGTCGAGACGGACCGTGATCGGCTTGTTCGACCACAGAGCGGCGACCTTGCTCAGCGAGGGCGTGAACCCCACCTCGGCGAAGGCGGCCTGCAGCTGGGTCGGCCTCCAGATGCCGCGCCGGGCAGCGACCCAGCGCAGATTCCACTTCACAGCTTCATGACTCCCCGCTCAGTCGGCGAACGGCTCGCCGAGACGATTCCAGGCTCCGCCGCTCGGGATCTCCCTTGGCGGTCGCCAGATATCCAACCGTGGTCGATGCCCAGACATGACCCAAAAGGACCTGGACGTCCCAGAGAGGCATTCCCGACTCGTAGTTGTGGGTTGCGCAGGCATGCCGCAGCAAGTGCGGGAACAGCTCGGTGACAGGGCCCTGGAGATGCTCCTGCGAGGCCAGTTTCAAGGCCCGTCGAAAGGTGTCCGGGCAGACCGCCGGCGCGATCGGCATGTTCAGCGCGGCGATCGCCGCGGGCAGGCGCTCAGAGGGGAACAGCGGCGCGTGCGGATCGCTGGGATCGTCGCGGAACTCGCCCCGGACCTCTTCGATGTACCACCACAGCAGATCACGGCCCTCCTGGAACAGGAAAGCCTCGCGCTCGCGCGGCCCCGACCCGCGGGCGCCCTTGCCCTGGACCAGGAAACGGCCCCACTGGCCGTGCTCCCAGTGCACGTCCCCGAGCCGGACCCCGCAGAGCTCGGCCGCCCTCACCCCGGAAATGTAGGTCAGCTTCGACATCACGTAATTGCGGACCGCCACCGGATACTTCCGCACGGCTGGCAGCGCGTCCCGCCACGAGGCGAAGAACTCCGTCGTCGCCCGCGCCGAGGGCGGGATCCGAAGGCCGAAGTCACCTCGGTGCCGCGGGCGGTTGAAAGAGTCGATCGGAGACTCGATCGCGGCGCCGAACCGCCGCATGATCTCACCCGCGTACCGCTGTTCCAGAAAAGCGAGTACCCGTCGATCCGGGTCATCTTCGACCGCATCGTGGAGTGCCGGCCCGCCTTGCCCGGCCCCGAGAAATACCGGTCCAGGTCCCGCGAAGTCAGCCGCCACGGAACGACGCCGTAGAACGTACAGACCTCAAGCACGGGCTGTACGAGGCTCTGCAACGTTCTGGGAGACAGCCCCGCCACGTCCCGGGCCCAGCAGTACTCGGCCAGGGTGTCCTGATAGAGCTCGCGCTCGCCCTCCGGCGACGATGACTCACTCGCCCGCCGCTGCAACGTCAGGACATCGGCCACCCCAGGCTCGCCCGCCAACGTACCGACGCCGCCCTCGCCTGTGATCAGGGAGAAACGACGTGTCCCGGAATCTGCCACAAGCCGAGAAATTACGTGGTTAACTCCTGGAATCTGCTAGCAATCCTCAGAAACTCACACGATCGAGTGGACCTTCTCCGCAAGCCTCTGACCAGGCTGAACCATGGTGAAACGTCACCCCAGCACTCGCTGGAACCCGTCGGATCTCCACTTGCATCCCGGGCCGCTCGTCGATGAACCACGACCAGCTCGCCGACCCCCTCACCCACACCTGCCGCGGCCGATGCAAGGCCTGACCTGCCGTGGCGGAACATCCGTTCGGCCACCGTCCACCCGCAGGACGTACGGTTCGCCCCCGCTGATGGACTGCGCCTGTTGCGCAGCGAGGACAACGGGGCGGCGCGGGGAGCGTTCGTCAGTTCAACGGACCACCGGAGGCTCGGTTACGCCGCTCAGGTGTGGAGTCGGCTGTTGGGGCCGTCCAAGTCGCCTTCGGTGTCGTCGTTGAACCAGTAGTCCCCCGCGGCCAGGTACCGGAACGCGTGGCTGCTCTAGCTGGGCAGCTAGTGCTCTGACCGGGAAGGTTCGCCGGGTTTGCAGTTCCGGCGGTTGGATGTGCGGTGACGTTGGATCCGACCGCTGGGGGTGTGGTGGCAGAGCCTGTCCGTGTGCGTAGGTTGACCGACCAGGAGGGGCAGAAGCTGCAGCAGATCGTGCGCCGGGGCAGCACCAGTTCGGTGCGGTTCCGGCGGGGGATGATGCTGCTGGCCTCGGCCGGCGGGAACCGGGTCCCGGTGATCGCGAAGCTGACGCAGGCCGACGAGGACACCGTCCGCGACGTGATCCACCGGTTCAACGAAATTGGCCTGGCCTGTCTGGACCCTCGATGGGCGGGAGGCCGTCCCCGCCTTCTCGGTCCTGACGACGAGGACTTCGTCGTCCAGACGGCCACCACCCGCCCGACCAGGCTCGGCCAGCCCTTCACCCGCTGGTCGGTCCGCAAACTCGCCGCCTACCTGCGTCGCGTCCACGGACGCATCATCCGCATCGGCTGCGAGGCGTTACGCTGCCTGCTCCTGCGCCGCGGCATCACCTTCCAGCGCACGAAGACGTGGAAGGAGTCACCCGACCCCGACCGCGACGCCAAGCTCGACCGCATCGAGCACGTGCTGGAGCACTTCCCGGACCGGGTCTTCGCCTCCGACGAGTTCGGGCCCCTGGGAATCCGGCCCACCGCAGGCTCCTGCTGGGCTGAGCAGGGCAAGCCCAACCGCCTGCCGGCGACCTACCACCGCACCCACGGAGTCCGTTACTTTCACGGCTGCTACTCCGTCGGCGACGACACCCTGTGGGGCGTCAACCACAAGAAGAAGGGTGCGGTGAACACCCTGGCCGCACTCAGGTCGATCCGCGCGGCCAGGCCGGACGGCGCCCCGATCTACGTCATCCCGGACAACCTCTCCTCCCATAAGGGCGAGCAGATCCGACGCTGGGCCAGGAAGAACCGGGTCGAGCTGTGCTTCACCCCGACCTACGCGTCCTGGGCCAACCCGATCGAGGCCCACTTCGGACCGCTGCGGCAGTTCACCGTCGCCAACTCCCACCACCGCAACCACACGGTCCAGCCCCGGGCCTTGCACGCCTACCTCCGCTGGCGCAACCAGAATGCCCGCCACCCCGGCGTCCTGGCCGCCCAGCGTCGCGAGCGCGCCCGCATCCGCAGCGAGAAAGGCATCCGCTGGGGCGGGCGTCCGCTGATGGCAACAGCCTGACCAGCGCGGGTGCTTCCGGAAGTCATTCAGTCAGCGCTGCCTGGAGGGCATCGAAGGTCTCTCGCAGTTCGAGGGTGGTGATCGGATCGATCTCCATCTGAAAATGGCACACGTCGTCGTCTCCGTTAGGCGTGAGCCGCACGAAGAAGGCGAAGCCGTCCCCGACGGGCTCCGCCGTCAAGGCCAGAGGGTTGTTTCGGCCTGGGCTCACCGCCTCGGAGAAGCGTCCTCCCGACGGGTCCTGCAGGCGAGAGAGCATCCGTGCTGCGAAGTCAGCGACCTCTGCGGTGCTGAGGTATGCCGTGAAGTCTGCTGTCAGGCAGGAGCACCAGTCGGCTGTGACCTGCCAACTGTCCTCATCGGTCCAAGTCAGTTCCAGCCATGCGCTATCGCTACCGAGGCGTATCCGCGGCTGTTCCATCATCTCGTCCTCCGATCCGCACCTGAGCCCAAGATCTTATGGTGCGGACCTTCCCGCCTGCAGCCCCTGCAGCTCACCACCTCTCACATCACCGACCCGGCGAACCTTCCCGGTTAGAGCACTAGGTAAGGCGGATGCGGGAGACAGGTCCGTCCGGGCATCGACGAATGTGCGAGCCGAACCCGCGCCGCAGCGGCCCGCCGGTCCAATCGGCCGGCACCGCGGCCGTCGGCTCGAGCAACCTATTCGGCGTACGCCAGCATCGGCTCCGACCCTGGGCAACAGATGGTGTCCTCATCAGCGATCAGCGCGACGCAGCCCCCACAGAGCCACGCCGTCTCGGGCTCCACGGGCCCAGACACGGACACCTCGTTCTCACGCACCATCAGCTGCCAGGTATCCCAGGACTCCTCGCCCTGCGCGTCGATCACACCGTTGAGCACGTGGTCGAAGGTGAAGTTCTCGAACCCGGGCTGGCCTTGGGCATGAGCGCCAGGCTTCAGGAAGTGGTCGACCAGGTAGACCATCCACTCGGATGAGTCGTGGAACTTCTCGTGTCGGTTCCATTCGATCGCTGCCCCGTCATCCGTGGGCTCCCACTCGCACCACAGGCCGGGCTGGCCCGCCGCGGGCTTGTCGAACTCGCGAATGTCCGCGTCGCGGCCCTGTCCCGCGTGGCCAGTGCCATCGACGTAGTAGGGGCCGTTGCCACGGTCCATGCGCCGGGTGCCGGCGAACTTTCGCAGGTAGGCGATCTCCTGCTCGTTGAGCGGCGGCTCGACGGCGATCCGACCGGTGAATGTCGTGGTGTAGCCCATGCTGGCATCGTAGTCAGGCCAGCCGACACCCCGGACCGCCCGACCAAGCCGGCGGGCGTCGGCGCGAACCCGGTGAACCTTCTCGGTCACAGCACTAGACGGTGACGGCGCGCTTGCCGTCCTTGCGGGGCGTCAGGGTGTGGACGCCGGGCTGACAGTCGTTGAAGTCGCCCACCACGCTGACGGGGCCGGGCGGAACGTCGACGGGAAGGATGAAGGTGACCTCGGTGCGGTCCTTGCGCAGTGTGCGCTCCAGCATGAGTCGGCTCCTGACAGTCGCGCCGACGGGGTACGGGCACATCGTCCGTGGCACGCGTGCCAGCTGCTCTCCGACACCTCCGACGACGTCACTCGTCCACCACGGTCAGTGACGCAAATGGTGCGTGATGTGACTTTGGGTGGCAGCGTGAGCGGGGAGGAATTCTTCCACACACCTCAGAGGAGTCGCCGTCATGGGCGGTACGCAGGACAAGCGTCAGGAACCGGGCAAGGGCCGCGAGAAGCAGGATCGGATGCGCCCGGGCCAGGCTCACCCCGGCGCGGGCCAGGGAAGCGAGCGGGGCCTGAGCCCCGAGGAGCTCAAGCGGCGCCGCCAGGAGGAGATGTTCCGCGAGCGCGAGCGGGACGAGATGCGTGACGAAGAACTCTGACCACCGCCGGAGCGGTAACACCCACGCACGCAGGACCCGGCCAGGCCCGTAGTCACCTTGGCCGGGTCCTGTCATGCCTGCCCCGCAGCCGCGGTGGTCCCCGCTGCGTCATCGCGGGCCGAGAAGACGACTGGGCGTCCCCTGCACCGGCTGCCAGGTGGACACCCGCGGGGCGGCTGCCGCCTCCGCGTCACCGGCAGGCTCTCTCGCCCTGATCCCGCTTGCGGCCGGGTTCAGGGCAGGACGACGATCGAAACGGGCCGTCATCAGGTCCGCTGGCCCCGTCGGCGCATCAAGAGCGGCATGGCCGTGAGGTGGGACAGCATGCCAAGCGAGTTCCACATCATGATCCGACGCTACGGTCCGACTCTGTGCCTGACTCCGGCCGGCGAGCTGGACATCGACTCGGGACCCCGCCTTCGCCCCGGTGTGGACGGCCCTGGACGACCACATCGCGGTGGTGGCCTGCGACATGCGCCGCAGCCGCCGGGCTGGAACTCCTCCTCGACCTCGCCGCCCTCCGCGACGGACTCGGCATCGCCTTCTTCGCCTACAACTGGCCGCATCAGCCGACGCGGCTCCTGGACCTCATCGACTGCATCGCCTCCCCCCTGTCCCACGCAGGCGATCGGTCGACACCGACCCGTCCACTGCGCCGCACGCTTCCGCGACCTGGATACGCTCCATCCCGCCCACCACCGCAGCGCCACCGCTCGCGAAGGCTCCGATCTGCAACTGAAGCACCCCGGACGCGCTTCATGGCTGGGTCGGGGCCGGTTGTCACAGAAGGTGTCCTGCCAGCGTGCGGCGTTTGCGTACCGGACCGGATCGGATGCCGGTCGAAGCCGCCCCATCGCGGAGTGGACGGCGACGAAGCTGCGCGGGGGCCTGGCGGTGGACAAGTCGGAGAGGGACCGGCTGCTCGACATCGCGGCCGGCTGCGGCGGTACCGATGTGGAGTTCACCCCTGCTCCGTAGGACAGCCCGAAGCTGAGGGCCGCCACCTCGACAGGTGCCGGCCCTACCGTGCTTCCCAGCTGCTCGGGACCGCGGCGTGGCCGGGACATGAGGGGGCCGTACCGAGCGGCAGTGCGATGTCCCGTTCGAGCCTACGGGCGCCGGGCCCGGGCGAGAACTGAACGGTTGATCGAGGCGTGGAAGGCCCCCGCCTCCGAGAGCGAACGCTGCTCACGCAGGAGCGCGTCGCCGCGGGGGTGTGCGATACGCCCTGCAGTGCAGGCACGCTCCACGACGTGTTCCAACGAGACCATGTAGGACAGCTCCTCGACGGAGCCGTACACGACGAGTTCGACGTCCATGCGCGCCTCCGCAAAGCCCGCGTGGGCCAGCAGCCTGCGCAGGTGTCTTCCGATGTCCCGGTGGGCGATGTGCCTGCCGACCTCGTCTGCGGCCGTGCGCGTCGACTGGTGTGCGGGCACGATCGCCGTGTCCGTCGGACGTTCGCCGAGCAGATACCGGCCCTGACCCCTCACCGCTCACGCCGCACGAACGCTCTCAACGCTCAGCTGACCGATGTGGCCTTGTTCCTTGGCGGCCGGCCAGGCGCTCGCCTGTTCCAGCGCATGACAATCGACATCTGCAAGGACACCCTGTTGCGGCTGACCCGCGCTCTGCCGCTGCCCTCGTCGGGGAGGTTCCGCCCATGATCACCCCGGCTTGACAAGGACATGTGAGAAGTCTTTGCCGGCGGCGGAGCGGCCGTACGGCTTCACCCGGATGCCCGGTCCATTGGGCATCCGGGCCGCCGCGCCTTTGACTGGGAGGTCCGGAAGTCCGGAAGTCCGGAACCCCGTGGAGGCAGGAGGCATGATGACGGCGGTCGCGTGGATGCGTGGTGCGGCAGGTGCGGTGGTGCTGACGGCCGTGGCGCTCGGAGCCGCGGGCTGTTCGGACGGCGACGGCACCCCGTCCGGGGCCGTGTCGAGCGCCGCGTCGGCGGTGAAGTCGGCGGGCGAGGCGGTCTCGTCGGCCGCGGCCGAGGCCAAGCGGGCCGCCGAGTCGGCGGCTGCCGTCGCGAAGGACAAGCTCGCCGGGGTGAAGGACGGGGTCAACGCCAAGGAGCAGGTGTCCCTGGGGTCCGTGGCGACCGACGCCGACGGTTACACGACCGTCCCCGTGACGGCGCAGAACACGGACGACGCGACGAAGTCCTTCGCGGTGCAGGTCGAGTTCAAGGACGAGGCCGGCAATCTCATCGACACGGTCGTGGTGACGATCACGGACGTCGCGGGCAAGGGCACGGGGCAGGGAACGGCCCGCAGTACGCACAAGCTGTCCGGCACGGTGTCGGCCCAGACGGGTACGGCCCTGCGCTACTGAGCCCGCGGCCGCCCCACCCCCGTAACCGCCGCATCCGCATCCGCACAACCCGCAACAGGGATCCGGCCGATCACGTTCGCCGTTCACGGGCGTAGGCTTCGATCGGCACGGACACGGCGGGGGGCAGGACACATGACGGTGGGATCGGCACAGAGGTGGGCATCGACCCTCGACTCTGTCGTGGTGTACGCGCAGGGCGCGGTCTGCCGCCGCCTGGCCCGGGGCAGCGTGCCGCCGGACGGCCGGGTGCGGGTGACGGGACTGCCCCGCTCGCTGGACCCGGGCTCGCTGCGAGCCGGTGTGCTCGGGGCCCCCGGCGTACGCGTCACCGAGGCCCGGGTGGAGGTCGAGGCCCAGCCGCTCGGCGCGGGCGCACCCGATGCGTTGCGGCACGAGGTCGAGCGGCTGCGCGAGGAATCAGCGGCCGTACGGGGCCGCCGGGACCGGCAACTGGGCCTGATCGAGGAGGTCAGGGCCCTGTCCCCGGTGCCGCCGGTCCCCAACCCAGAGGACCCGCACCGTCGTACGCCGGTCGACGCGTGGCTGGAGCTCGCCGATTTCGTCGACGGTCGGCTGACGGGACTGCACACCCGCCTCGCCGAGCTGGAGGACGCGCTGCGCCGCGTCGAGCACGAACTCGGCATCGCCGCCGACAGACTCGCCCGCGCCTCCACCGACACACCGTCAGCACACGTGGAGACCACGGTCTCCGCGCTCCTCACGCTCGACGGCGCCGT
>NZ_JBSGXU010000016.1:28385-78217 GCF_053610205.1 Streptomyces sp. NPDC054932
CCCACCCGTCCCACCGCCCTGCACCCCCCCCCACTCTCCTACTACTCGCTCGCCGTCCCGGGGGACCGCCCTCGACCGGCGCGCCCGCGGCGTCCACGCCGAGGGGGACGCAGAGGTCGAGCTGGAGCTGGAGTACGGGGTTCCGGGCGCCGTCTGGGTGCCGGCGTACCGGCTCACCCACCGTCGGGGCGACGGCGACGGCCGCCTGGTGCTCCGCGCCTCGGTCGCCCAGCGCACCGGCGAGGACTGGACCGGCGTGCGGATCGCCCTGGCCACCGCCGACCTCCGGCGCCGTACCGACCTGCCGAGGCTCCGCTCGGTCCGGATCGGGCGCCGTCAGCCCGCCCCCGCGCCTTCCGGCTGGCGGGAGCCCCCGGCGGGTCTCGCCGACCTGTTCACCGGGTACGCGGCGGCCGGTCCGCGCCCGGTCCGGACCGCCGTACCCGCAGGGGTGCCGGTCGGCTCGGCGGCCGGGCCCGTACCGCCGCCCCCGCCGCCCCCACCACCCGCGCCCGCGCCCTCGTTCGCGCCCGCTCCGGCTCCGGCGCCGCAGGCCTACGGTGCGCCGGCCGCCGCGCTCCCGGTGCCCGGCGGTGCGTACGGCGCGGCTCCGGAGGGCGTCGGCGGCGCGATGGCCGACTTCGCGCAGGCGCCGCCCGCACGGCCGGGCGCCGCCAGGTCGCGTGCGGGAGGCAGGGGCTTCGCCGGTGCCCCCGCCCCCATGGCGCCCGCGGCCCCCGGCGGGGCCCCCGCAGCGCCCCCGCCCCCGCCCCCGCCGCCGGCCGGGCCGCCGCAGCCGAGCGGCGCCGAGCTCGACTACGCCGCCCTCGTCCTGTGCGGCCCCGACGAGCAGAGTGCTCGCAGGGGCCGGCTGTTCCCCGGTTCCCCCTCCGACCCGGTGGCGGCCGAACACCGCCGCCGCGCCGGAACGGTGGGCAGTCTGCCGCTGCCCGGGCACGCCGTACGGCCCCGTGAGTCGGCGGGTTCCTTCGACCACCGCTTCGATGCCGCCGCCCGCGCCGACATTCCGTCGGACGGCACCTGGCACACCGTCACCGTCGGCGAGATCCCGGTCGGTCTGCGCACCGAATACGTGTGCGTGCCGTCCGTGGAGCAGACCGTCTACGCGACGCTGGTGCTCTCCAACGCCACCGATCAGGCCCTGCTGGCCGGCCCGGTGGAGGTCACCGTCGACGACGACTTCCTGCTCACCGCCGCCCTGCCCACGCTCGCCCCCGGCGGTGTCCGCCGGGTCGGGCTCGGGCCCGCCGAGGGCGTCCGCGTCACCCGCCGCACGAACCTGCGCGAGTCGACCGCGGGCCTGCGCAACAACACCACCGTGCTCGACCACCACGTCCACGTGGAACTGGCCAACCGGCTCGCCGCACCCGTCACCGTCGAGGTCCACGAGCGGGTGCCCGTCACCTCCGATCCGGACGTCCGGATCGAGGAACGCGCCGACTGGACGACGCCCGAGGAGGGCGCGGGTCCGGAACACCATGCGCCGGGCACCCGCGTCTGGCGGATGGACCTGCCCGCCGGCGGGACCACCGCCCTCGACGGCGGCTACGAGATCCGCATCCCGGCCGGCAAGGCCCTGGTCGGCGGCAACCGCAGGAGCTGAACCCACCATGTCCACGGCCCCGAAGCCGATCGCCCTTCCCGTCACCGCCGTCACCTGTCTGGAGGACCGCGCCCACGTCGAGCGCGCCGTCGTCCTGGACCTGGAGGCGGGGGTCCAGCGGCTGCGTCTCGGACCGGTCAGCGCGCTGGCCGTCGACCGTACCCTCCACGCCGAGCTGACCGCCGATCACCCGGCCACCGTGCTCGACGTACGGATCGTGCGCAGCTGGGAGCCGCGCGGGCCGCTGCCCTCCGCCGACGACGACTCCGTCCTGCGCCACCGTGTGCACGTCCTCGAGGAGGAGCAGCTCGCCCTGGGGCGGCAACGGGATCGGCTGCACGCCCGCCTCGACGTACTCGGCCGCCTCGCCGCCGACCTGCTCCGGGAGATCGGTGAGGGCGCCGGCTCCGGCGAGACCGACGGCCTCCGCTGGGCCCGAGAACTGGACCGGGTGGACGGCGAGCGCGACACGTACGGCGAGCGGCTGCGCACCGTGAACGCCCGACTGGCCGCCCTCTCCGTCGAGCTCGGGGAGACCCGGCAGGCCATGGCCCTCTCCGAGACCGAGCCCGCCGAACTGGTCGGCCACGTCGAGCTGACCGTACGGACGGCGGCCGCCGGTCCGGTCCGGCTGCGCCTGACCCACCTCACCCCGTGCGCGCTGTGGCGACCCGCCTACCGGGCCGTACTGGACGGGGACTCGCTGACGCTGGAGACCGACGCGATGGTCTGGCAGCGCACCGGCGAGGACTGGTCCGACGTGCGCCTGACCCTGTCGACGGCCCGGTCGACCCTGGCCACCGATCCGCCGCGGCTGGGCGAGGACCGCCTCACGCTGGGCGAACGCACGGCGGCGGAGCGCCGCACGGTGGACGTCGAGCTGCGCGAGGAGGAGATCGGGGACCTCGGCCCGGCGGCCCCGGTCCTCGGCCTGCCGGGGGTCGACGACGGCGGTGAGGCGCGCGTGCTGCACTCCCCGGTGCCGGTCTCCGTGCGTGCGGACGGGCGCGCCCACCGGGTGCCGCTCTCCGTCTTCACCACCGCCGCGGACCGCGAGTACGCCTGCTCGCCCGAGCTGTCGCCGCTGGTCACCGAGGTGGTGTCGTACGACAACCTGTCCGGCCACGCGCTGCTCGCCGGTCCCGTGGACCTGGTGCGGGGCAGCGGATTCAGCGGCCGTGGAACGCTGGATTTCGCCGCCCCGGGCGCGCGCGTCGAGCTCGCCTTCGGCAGCTGCGACGACCACAGGGTGGTCCGGCGGACGGAGGAGTCCCGCGATGCGGCCGGATTCGGTCAGCGGACGGTGGTCACCCGCACGGTGCGGCTGCATGTGTCCCGGTTCTCCGCCCCCGGCGACCGGGGCGAGCGGGTGGTCGTGCTCCGGGAGCGGATCCCGGTCTCGGAGGTCTCGGCGGTGGAGGTGCGCCTGCGCAAGGAGGCCTGCTCGCCGGTGCCCGCCGCGGTCGACGCCGAGGGCATCGTCCGCTGGGACGTCGCCCTCCCGCCGGGCGGCCGCCGCACGGTCACCCTGGTCTACGAGCTGTCGGCGAGCGCCAAGGTCGTCGGGATCTGAGGCGGGCGGCCGGTCCCGGGGTCACTCGTGCGGTGGCCCCTGGGCACAGTCCGGGCAGAGCCCGCGGTAGGTGATCTCGACCTCGGAGACCGTGAAGCCGAACCGGTCCCGTGCCGGGAGCGCGGCCAGGGGGTCGCCGGTCGGGTGGACGTCGCGGATGAGGCCGCAGCCGGAGCACACCAGGTGCTGGTGCGGGTGGTGGGCGTTGGGGTCGTAGCGCTTGGCGCGGCCGTGGGTGGAGACCTCGGCGACCTCGCCGAGCTGGACCAGTTCGCCCAGGGTGTTGTAGACGCTCGCGCGGGAGATCTCGGGCAGCCGCTGTGCCGCGCGCGCGTGCACCTCGTCGGCCGTGAGGTGGACGTGCTCGCCGTCGAGGACCTCGGCGACGACACGACGTTGGGGCGTCATGCGCCGGCCGTGCCCGCGCAGTCGCTTCAGCAGGTCACTCATGTCGGTTCACCTGTTCGGGCTCGGCGGGACGGCGGGGCCTCTCGCCCACATGCCGGCCACCCTACAATTCCGTGCCCGGTTTTCACGTCAGCCGGCGAACGGTGATGATCGGAAGAATTCACCCATTGGGCCGGGTCCGAACGAATTGGGGCTTCGGCTGCTTGATAGGCGGTGGTGCTCTGCGTGTTTCTCGTGGCAGTGCGGTCTGCGGTGCGCGACCATACGGACGCCGAGTCGCAGTGCTCGAAACGAAATGGCAGGAGACGTCAAGGGCAGGCGGCCGGCGGACGGAAACACCGCGACAGGAAGAAGGACGGACGTGTCCGGCAGCGAAAGCGAGAACCCGGTAATCCCCTCCCCGGAGCCCGCGCCGACTCACCCCAGGACTAACCGGGACTGGTGGCCGAACCAGCTGGACCTCCAGGTCCTCCACCAGAACTCGCCCCGGTCCAATCCGCTGGATGAGGACTTCGACTACGCAGAGCAGTTCGCGACCCTGGACGTCGACGCGCTGAAGCGGGACGTCTTCGAGGTGATGACGGCCTCGCAGGACTGGTGGCCCGCGGACTACGGGCACTACGGTCCGCTTTTCATCCGGATGAGCTGGCACGCCGCGGGCACGTACCGCATCGAGGACGGCCGGGGTGGCGGCGGCTCCGGCGCCCAGCGTTTCGCCCCGCTCAACAGCTGGCCGGACAACGCGAGCCTCGACAAGGCACGCCGCCTGCTCTGGCCGGTCAAGCAGAAGTACGGACAGAAGGTCTCCTGGGCCGACCTGCTGGTCTTCGCCGGTAACTGCGCCCTGGAATCGATGGGATTCAAGACGTTCGGGTTCGGCTTCGGGCGGGAGGACATCTGGGAGCCGGAGGAGGTTTTCTGGGGGTCCGAGGACACCTGGCTCGGAGATGAGCGTTACAGCGGTGACCGGGAACTCGCCGGTCCTTTCGGTGCCGTACAGATGGGACTGATCTACGTCAATCCGGAGGGGCCCAACGGCAATCCGGATCCGATCGCCGCAGCCCGGGACATTCGCGAAACGTTCAGGCGCATGGCGATGAATGACGAGGAAACGGCCGCGCTCATCATCGGCGGCCACACCTTCGGAAAGTGCCACGGTGCGGTCGACTCCGAGTACGTCGGCCCGGAGCCCGAGGGCTGCCCCATCGAGCAGCAGGGCCTCGGCTGGAAGAACACCTTCGGCAGCGGCGCGGGCGTCGACACGCTCACCAGCGGGCTGGAGGGGGCGTGGACCTCGGAGCCGACGAAGTGGGACAACGGGTACCTGGACAATCTGTTCCGGTACGACTGGGAGCTGACGACGAGCCCGGCCGGGGCGCAGCAGTGGACCCCCACGGATCCTGCGGCCCAGGGCACGGTGCCCGATGCCCACGATCCGTCGACGAGGCACGCTCCGATGATGCTGACGACGGACCTCTCGCTGAAGCTGGATCCGGTCTACGGGCCGATCGCGAAGGGCTTCCACGAGAACCCGGAGCGGCTGGCGGATGCCTTCGCCAAGGCCTGGTACAAGCTTCTGCACCGCGACATGGGGCCGGTCTCGCGCTACCTCGGCCCGTGGGTCCCCGAGCCCCAGCTCTGGCAGGACCCGGTCCCGCCGGTCGATCACGCACTGGTCACGGACGCCGACGTCGCCGCCCTCAAGGCCACGATCCTCTCCTCGGGCCTGTCGGTCCCCCAGCTGGTCACCACCGCGTGGGCGTCGGCGGCGAGCTTCCGCGGCACCGACATGCGCGGCGGGGCCAACGGGGCGCGGATCCGGCTGGCACCCCAGAAGGACTGGGAGGTGAACGACGTACCGGAGGTGGCCGAGGCGGTGCGGACGCTCGACCGGATCCGGCAGGAGTTCAACGACGCGCAGAGCGGCGGGACGAAGGTTTCCCTCGCCGACCTGATCGTCCTCGGCGGGTGCGCAGCGGTCGAGCAGGCCGCGAGGAACGCCGGGCACGACATCACGGTGCCCTTCGTGCCGGGGCGCACGGACGCCTCGCAGGAGCAGACCGATGTCGAGGCGTTCGCCGTGCTGGAACCGCGGGCGGACGGGTTCCGCAACTACCTCCGGGCGGGTGAGAAGCTGGCGCCGGAGACCCTCCTGCTGGACCGCGCCAACCTGCTGACGCTGTCGGCTCCAGAGATGGCCGTCCTGATCGGTGGCATGCGGGTGCTGAGGACGGGCTTCGGGCAGTCGCCGCACGGCGTCCTCACCGACCGGCCGGAGGCGCTGACCAACGACTTCTTCGTCAACCTGCTCGACATGCGGACGGAGTGGAAGGCGTCGGCCACTGCCGAGAACGTGTTCGAAGGCCGGGATCGTGCCACGGGCGAGGCCAGGTGGACCGCGACCGCCGTCGACCTCGTCTTCGGTTCGCACTCCCAGCTCCGGGCCATCTCGGAGGTCTACGCGTCCGGCGGCGCCGGAGGGAAGTTCGCACGTGACTTCGTGACCGCCTGGGACAAGGTGATGAACCTCGACCGCTTCGACCTGTCCTGAGCCCGACGTCCCGGTCGGCCGAGCACCGGCCGACCGGGGCGTGCGGGCCCGGACTGACGGAGGCCGGGGCGTCGTGCGCCGGCTCGGGTCCGGGCCTGCCCCCGGGGACCGTCACCAGCGCGGCGCCGATGACCGGGTCGCGTACGCCCGGTGGCCGGGCACGGTCACACCCGGTGCCCGCGCCGCTGCGGTGCGCATGGTGCGCCCGCTCCCTTCCGGGGCTCAGCCGCCGGACTGCTCGCGGCGGGTCCTGCCGGTCCTGCGGGCCGGTTCGGCCGGTTCGGCCGGTTCGGCCGGTTCGGCCGGTTCGGCCGGGCGGTCCAGTCGGCTGGCTTCGTCGGTGTCCGCCGCACGGACGGGGGGCCGGTCCTTGTCCGCGGCCCCGGCCCGGCGCGCGACGTGCGGGGACCGGCGGCGCTGCTCGTCGTCATGGCCGTGGAGGGGGGCTCCGCCGGCGCCACCTTGGTCTTCCATGGCCTTCCTCCTTGCTCGTCGTGCTGGTGCCTTGCGCCTGCCCGGACGGGGCTGCCGGAAACCGGCCGGTTGGGGCCGTGTCGACCGGGTACCCGTTCCAGGGGGCGCGACCACAGCGGGTCCGCTCTCCAGGAGAGGAGAAGTGGTGTCATGCACGCGTTCGCCCTACCGCTGATCCCCACGGACGAAGGCAGACTGCTCATCCCGGCCGAGCAGGTGACGGCCCTGCTGCGGGGTCTGGCCACCGACTGGGAGACCGCGGCCGAACAGGACTCCGCGAAGGCCGATCTCGAGACGGTCCACGCCCTGACGGAGGTCCTCACCCAGCTCGCCGATCAGATCGACGCGGAGTGCATCGCCTGCGCCTCGCAGCAGGAGCCGGGCTACTGAGCCGCGGCAGACTGGAGCCCCACGCCCCCGGACCCGCAGGAGTGACGTGCCCGTTCCTATGATCATCGACTGCGATCCCGGACACGACGACGCCCTCGCGATCATGCTGGCGGCGGGCGACCCGGCGGTCGATCTGCTCGCCATCACCACGGTCGCGGGCAACCAGACGCTCGAGAAGACCACCCTGAACGCGCGGCGCGTCTGCACCGTCGCCGGGATCACCGGCGTGCCGATCGCGGCCGGCTGCGACCGGCCGCTCGTCCAGCCGCTCGCCGTGGCGGACGACGTGCACGGTGCCTCAGGACTCGACGGGCCGATGTTCCCGGAGCCCACGGTCGGCGTGGTTCCGGAGCACGCGGTGGACCTCATCCACCGGGTGCTGGCCGAGCACCCCGAGCCGGTCACCCTCGTCCCGACCGCGCCGCTGACCAACATCGCCCTGCTGTTGACCCGCTACCCGCAGGACGCGTCCCGCATCCGGGAGATCGTCCTGATGGGAGGTTCGACGGAGGGCGGCAACCGGACCCCGGCCGCCGAGTTCAACGTCCTGACGGATCCGGAGGCCGCGGACATCGTCTTCCGCAGCGGGGTACCGGTCACCATGTGCGGGCTGAACGTCACCCATCAGGCGCTGGCCACACCGGAGGTCGTGGCGCGCTTCGAAGGGCTCGGCACACCCCTCGGCCGTGTGTGCGCCGAGCTGCTGACCTTCTTCGCATCCACGTACCGCACGATCTGGGGGTTCCCGAGTCCGCCCCTGCACGACCCCGTCGCGGTGGCCCGGGTCATCGATCCCGGGCTCGTACGGTGTGCCGACGCGAACGTCGTCGTGGAACTGCACGGCCGGTACACCCGCGGCGCCACCGTCGTGGACCTGCACGGCACCACCGGCCGGCCGGTCAACGCGCGCGCCGCGGTGGCGCTGGAGGCGGGCCCGTTCTGGGACCGGATGGTCGCCGCCGTCACGGCGCTCGGGACGGGCGGGTCGCCGGCCCCGTGACCGCCGGCGGCACCGGGCAGCGCCGGGACGACGCCCTGCCCGGCTCAGGCATCGCCGGGCCTCACACGTCGTCGGGCCTCACACGTCGTCGAGCTCCCCGGCCTCGCCGGGCTCCTCGATGATGTGCATGGCGGCCTCCTCGGCCGATGCCGCCCCACCGTTCACGCCCACGTCGTGGGCGACGACGGAGATGTTGCGCGAGGGCCCGGTCTCCTCCGCAGGGGCCAGCCGGCCGGCCCGTACGGGTCCGGACCTCGGGGCGTCGGCGCTCTCGTCGGCGAACTCGTTCCAGGCGGCCGCGTCGCCCTCGGGTTCGGGCACCTCGCGGGCCAGACGCTGGTCGAGGGTCTCGCCCGTGTGGCGCCCCTCGGCGGTGGTTGCGGAGTCGTTGACCGCGAAGGGCCGCTCGGGCGGCGAGTATCCGGTGTCGAGCATCTCGTCGAGGCCCGGCTCGTCCAGGGCGTTGTCCATGTCGGGCGACCCCTGGGCGGGATCGTCCCCGTCGTGCGGTTGATAGACCTCGTCGCCGCGCGACTCGGTGCTGCTCATGATGTCTCCCCGGGTCAGGGGTCCAGCGCGACGGCGTGGACGAGGTGGATGGGGACGAAGGGGCGGATGTCACTGCTGGCGATGATCGCGAGCGGGCCTCGGAGGCCCGCCCTCGCGCTCCGTCGGTGATCTCCGAGCGGCCGATTGCGGGAGTGGTGACCACCTCAGTAGTAGTGCTTGCGGCCGCCCACGGTGTGGCCCACGGCTCCCAGGATCCAGAGGATGACTCCGACGATGACCAGGATGAGACCGATCGTCCAGAGAATCGATATCCCGAGCAGGAAACCGATCACCAGGAGGATGACGCCGAGAATGATCATGGCTGTGCTCCGATCCAGAACGAGTGTGCGGCACGTGACGGATGTCCGGGCCGATCACCGATTCCTCCCGAGACCGGGCGGCTACCCGGTTCCGCCCGCCTCATGCCGGTCGGCACGCAAACGGCCAGCAGCGATCTCGCCGGCCCGTCCCCGCGGTGGCGATCCGTACGCCACCCGTCGCTCCGTGTCCCGGGCCGCGGATCGGCGCAGGGCATCGGATCGGGAGGGGTGACGTGTAGGCCCGGCGACGCGGGGCAGGCGGGCGATGACCGGTACGGATCGACGAAGGAGCTGTTTCGCCCATGTCCGAGTCCGAGAACGTCTGGGTCTACCGAACCGCCGTCGGCCGCATCGTGGATGTGGACCTGTCCGGCTACAAGGTGGAGGCGACCGACGGCAGCATCGGGAAGGTCGACAAGCACTCCGACGAGGCCGGATCCGCCTATCTGGTCGTGGACACCGGCCCCTGGATCTTCGGCAAGGAGGTCCTCCTCCCGGCGGGGACGGTCATCGGCATCGATGTGGCGCAGGAGAAGGTCCACGTCGGACTGACCAAGGAACAGATCAAGGACGCCCCGGAGTTCGTACGGGACGATCACCTGCACGACACCGACTACCGCCAGCTGCTCGGCGGCTACTACGGAATCATCCCGCACGGGTGGCGGTGACGGTTCGGCACGGCGCGCGCCGGCGCTACCGCCCCGGCCGCCGCGGGTGGGGTATACGTCCTGTGGGACGGACGTAGCCGATGCCTGCGAAGGGAGTGGTCGCCGTGGAGCGCACGGCCTGCTGTGTGGTGGGAGGCGGGCCCGCCGGAATGGTGCTGGCCCTGCTGCTGGCCCGGGCCGGGGTGGAGGTGACCGTACTGGAGAAGCACGGCGACTTCCTGCGCGACTTCCGCGGCGACACCGTGCACCCTTCCACGCTGTCGCTGCTCGACGACATCGGCCTGGCGGAGCGGTTCGCCCGACTGCCGCAGCGGCGGGTCACCTCGGTGCAGCTGCCGATCGGGCCCGACCGGTCCCTGGTCACGGTCGGGAACATCGGGGCGCTGCACGGGAAGTACAACTACATCGCGATGGTGCCGCAGTGGGACCTGCTCGACCTGCTCGCCGACGAGGCGGCCCGGGAGCCCTCGTTCCATCTGCGCATGAACACCGAGGCGACGTCCTTCCTGATCGAGGGCGGCCGGGTCAGGGGCGTGCGGTACCGCACCGCGGCCGGCGGCACCGGCGAGCTCCGGGCCTCTCTGACGGTCGCCTGCGACGGCCGCGGCTCGCTGGCCCGGGCTCTGCCCGAGCTCGGGCTGGAGGACTTCGCGTGTCCGATGGACGCCTGGTGGTTCCGGCTGCCGCGCCACGAGCAGGACCCCAGCGGACTCGTGGGCGGCCTGGGAGACCGTTTCTTCACCGCTCTCATCGACCGCGGCGACTACTGGCAGTGCGCCGCGCTGATCCCCAAGGGAACCGACGTCGCCCGCCGCGCCGAGGGCCTGGAGCGCTTCATGGCCCGGTTCACCGAGGCCGTCCCCTGGCTGGCCGACCGCGTCCACGCCGTCACGTCCTGGGACGAGGTCAAGCTGCTCGACGTACGGCTCGACCGGCTGCGCCGCTGGCACCGCCCGGGGCTGCTGTGCATCGGCGACGCCGCTCACGCCATGTCGCCGGTCTTCGGCATCGGCATCAACCTCGCCGTCCAGGACGCGGTGGCCGCGGCCCGCCACCTCGTGGGTCCGTTGCGCGAGGGCACCGTGGGGCTGCGGGACGTACGCCGCGTGCAGCGCCGCAGGCTGCCCACCACGGTGGCGACCCAGGGCCTCCAGCGCCTTGCCCACGCCCAGGTCATCGGGCCGCTGCTGTCCGGCGACGTCGCGTTCGGCGATCCCCAGCGGGCCAAGCGGCTGACCGAGCTTCTCACCGACTCGCCCCGGCTGAACCGGCTGCCGGCCTACTTCCTCGCCTACGGCGCCCTGCGCGAGCGGCCCCCGAAGGAATCGCTCCGCTGACCCGGTTCGCCCCGCCCCTTCGATGGGGCGGGGCACGGCCGAAAACGAACGTATCGGAAGGGTTGGACATATACCCTCGCTCCCACAGCGAGGACGACGCGCTTCGGGAGGCTTCATGGATGAGCAGCCGGCCCTTCTGCCCTACACCGACCCGGCCTTCGTGGCGGACCCGTTCCCGCTGTACCGGCAGCTGCGCGAGGACGGCCCCGTGCGGCGCGTCGTCGTCGCGGGCGGCCTGGAGGCCTGGCTCGTCACCCGCTACGAGGACGGACTCGCGGCGCTGTCCGACTCCCGCCTCAGCAGCAACGTACGGGACGCCTCCGACACCCGGCTGCTGCGGCAACTGCCCTCGACGGAACGCGAGTCGATGCTGAGCAACATGCTCCGCAGCGACCCGCCCGACCACACCCGCCTGCGCCGTCTGGTCTCCAAGGCGTTCACCGCCCCCGGGTGGCCGGCCTGCGGCCACGGATCCAGTCCCTCACGGACGGGCTGCTGGATGCGGTCGTTCCGGCGGGCCGTGCCGACCTCGTGGCGGACTTCGCGCTGCCGCTCCCGGTCGCGGTGATCAGCGAACTGCTCGGGGTGCCGGTGGACGAACGCCGCGACTTCCAGCGCTGGACCGACCTCATGATCAGGCGGGGCACGGAGCCGCCGGATCCCGCCGTGGTCGACGAGGCGTGGAAGCACATGCGCGGCTACGTGAGCGACCTCATCCACGCCAAACGGGCCCGTCCCGGCGACGACCTGCTGAGCGGCCTCGTCACCGCGCGGGACGAGGAGCAGCGGCTGTCCGAGGACGAACTGATCGCCATGGTGTTCCTGTTGCTGGTCGCCGGCTACATCACCACGGTCAACCTGATCGGCGGCGGCATCGCCATGCTGCTCGCCCACCCCGACCAGCTCGACCGGCTGCGCTGCGATCCGCAGCTGCTGCCGGGCGCAATCGAGGAGCTCCTCCGCTACGACGGCCCGGTCAGCCCCGGGATCGCCCGCTTCGCGCGCGAGGACGTCGAGCTCGCGGGCGTGAGCATCCCGCGCGGCGCGACCGTACTGATCGGCTCGGCCCTCGCCGACCGCGACCCGGCGCGGTTCCCCGACCCCGACCGCCTGGACATCACCCGGCAGGACAACGCCCACCTCGCCTTCGGGCACGGCATCCACTACTGCCTGGGCGCGCCGCTGGCCCGGCTGGAGGGCCAGATCGCCATCGGCACCGCCCTGCGCCGGCTTCCCGGACTCGCCCTCGCCGTACCGCCGGACGGGATCAGCTGGCGCCCCGGCGGGCTGCGCGGCCCCGAGAGCCTGCCGGTGACGTTCACCCCCGGCGGCTGAGCCGCTCCCCAGGAGTGCCGCGCCCGGCCCCGCGCCCGGCCCCGGGTTCAGCGCATCAGGCCCGCCCGGCGGGCGGTCTCGTCCTCGGTCGCCGACCCGGCCCGCCGGCTCGGCCGGGAGCGGCTCACGTAGCGGAAGGGCAGGCCGCCGGGCAGGGCGAGCATGCCGCCGAACCGGGTGTCCCCGGCGAACCACACCACGTCGGCGGACTGCCCCTGCTGCGGGACCTGCGGTCCGTCCCAGCCGTCGCCGGGCGGCGGGAAGGAGCAGTGGCTCTGCCCGTCGGGCCCGAGCAGCACGATCCGGCCCTCGTTCGCCCAGCGTCGCCCGCCGGCACGCCGGCCCTCGGCGGAGACGACCCGTACGTCGCGCCCGGCGCACGGCCACACCTGCCACCCGTACGCCGCCATGACCCGGCGCTCCTTGCGCCGCGCCCTGCGCCACAGCAGCGCCAGCCCCACGGTCACCACCATCAGGGGCGCCAGTACGGCGACGGCCGCCACGGACTCCGGCGACGACGGCCCGCGCAGCGCCAGTACGACCCCGAGCATCACGGTCTCGGCGCCGGCGGCCAGGACGCCCCACCGGAGCCCCCGCTCGCGCCGCCGCAGAACGTCCTCCACCCCGGGGGTGTCCAGGGCCGTGCCCGGCAGCACCTCGTAACCGAACTCGATGGCCGACATGGGCGTACTCCGGCTTCAGCAAGGGACGTTGAGGAGACGCCGAGAAGTGTAGATGCGGCGGTCGGCCCCGGACCGACAGCCCCTAAGTCGTGTCCGCAAAGTCCCGTCTGCTCGGCGGGGCCTGGCACGCACGCCTGCCGCGTTGTCGTCGGTCGCCGATGCTCCGCATCGACTCCCTCCTCCGCCTTGCAATCGCACGCACCAGGCCCCGCCGAGCCCGCCCTCCGGGCGGACGACGCCACTTTGCGGACACTCCCTAGGCTGACCAGCATGATCATGCCACCGGGCCGGCAGCCCCCACCGTTGACCCCGGAAGTCGCGCGAGAGCTGCAGCGCATGCTCGGGGCCGAGATCGGTCCGGGCCTCAGCGAGGGGGAACTCGACGCCGTCGAGGCACGGTTCGGTTTCGTCTTCTCGGCGGACCACCGCGTCTTCCTCGCCGCCGGGCTGCCGCTCGGCTCTCGCAGCTGGCCCGACTGGCGGGGCGGTGACCCGGAGGACCTGGCCGGGCGGCTCTCCGGGCCCGGCGAAGGGGTCCTGTTCGACGTGGAGCACGGCTTCTGGCCCCGAACCTGGGGCCCCAGGCCCGCGGCGAAGTCCGACGCGCTGCGGCGTGCCCGGTCCGAGCTGGCGACCGTGCCGCAGCTGGTCCCCGTCTTCGGGCACCGCTTCCTGCCCGGCACGGCCGGGGAGTGGGGCCACCCCGTGCTGTCCGTCCACCAGAGCGACGTCATCCTCTACGGGCACGATCTCGCCGACTACATCCGGTACGAGTTCAGCGGCCGGTCGAGCAGCCTGCGGGCACGCGCGACGGTCGGTTTCTGGTCGGATCTCGTCGAGGACTGCGGTCCACGCATCGACGTCACCGCGCCCACGCCGCACACCCCGTACGCCGTCGACGCGCACGAGGCAGTCGAGTACCTGCGGATGCTGGCGCTGGAACGCCGGATCGGCCGGCGGCTGCGCCCCGAGCACCTCGTCGAGGCAGGGCTCGCGGCGCTGGCGTTCGACGTCGGGGCCTCGTCCCTGCCGCTGCTCGCGGGCCTGCTGCACACCGAGCACGATCGCGCCGATGCGCTCTTCGACCAGGTGGTGACGGAGCTGGGCCCGACCGACGGCCTGCCCGCCGACGACTCCGGCATCCCCGGGGAGGCGGCGCGCTGGGAGCTCGTGCGCTGGTGGCTCCGGCTCGTCGTGAACGGCAGCCTGGCTCCCGGGGCCGGCGGCGACATCATCACGTACGAGGGCTGGCGCGCGCTGGGTCACCCGGCGGCGCTCACGCCGCTGGTCTGCAAGGTCGACGTGTACAACGCCTCGGCGGAGGTCCGCCGCCGGGCACGCGGGCCACTGGCCGGGGCGATCGTCGCCGAGGCCGAGCGGCTGCTCGCCGGCCCCTGGCCGCCGCGCGGCTGACCTTCACGGCGGCTGACCTTCACTGCGGCCGGGCAGCCCGGCGGGCCGGGGCCGGTTCAGCCTCCCTGCTCGGAGAAGTGCTGGTAGTCCGGCGGGCTCCACCGGCCGCCCCAGTACCAGCCGACCTCCCGGAAGGCCCGGGTCACCACGCCGTCCGCGGTGATCATTCCGGGGCGGGCGCGGCTGCGGTCGAGATGTGCGCGGGCGTTCGGGGGGTGGCTGGTGCCCTGGACGTCGACGTACGGGTTCTCGACCGGGTTGATGTCGATGGCGTCACCCCAGGAATGCCGTGACAACCGGCCCGCGTCCCCGGTGACCGGTCGGCAGTTGAAGGCGGAGGTGTTGTCGTCGGCCATGGCGGCGGCGTCACTGCCGCCGTACTCGGCCATCACCCGCATGCGGCGGATCGGGAAGTGGGCGGCGAACGCCTTCCCGAAGACCTGCAGCACCGGGGCCACGACGTCCTCGTGAACCACCAGCTCACCCCGGTGCACCTTGCCGTCGAAGCCCCAGTGGTTCATCCGGACGAGCCGCAGCCGCTCCGGCGGCACCGGACACCCGCTGCGCAGCGTGGCTCCCAGCTGCTCCCGGGAAACGCCCGTGACCTGCGCGGACAGCGTCTTCACCGCCGGTTTCGGGGCGATCTGGAATTGCGGCTCGGGGCTCGCCGCCGTGCAGGACAACGCCGATGCGCACAGGACGCCGGTGAGGGCGACACATGCGAGGCGATGGCTCACCCCTCCACCGTAGATTCGCCCGGCCCCCGGGGCATGCCGGAGCCGTGCCCCTACGGTCCGCCCGCGGGCGGGCGGGTACGGGTGCGGGCGGCCAGTACGGCAACGTCGTCCTCCGCGTGGTCGGCGTCGAGGCCCTGGACGACGGCGTCCACCACCGCGTTCACCCCCGCCCCCACCGGCAGCCGCACTCCCGCCAGCCGGGCCAGCGAGACGTCGATGTCCTCGCCCCGTCGTTCGACCAGCCCGTCGGTGAACATGAGCAGGGTCTCCTGCGGGGTGACGGCGCGGCTGACGGCCTCGTAGCCGCCGACCCCGGTGCCCAGCGGTGGGCCGACCGGCACGTCGACCAGCGCGGCCGATCCGTCGGCCCCGAACACCGCCGGCGGCAGGTGGCCGGCGCTGGCGAACATCGCGACGCCGCGCGCCGGGTCGAACCGTACGAGCAGGCAGGTCGCCGGCCTGCGGGCCGCATCGCCGGCGGCCAGCGCATCGAGCTGGCGCAGCACCCGGTGCGGGGCGAGGTCCGTCGACGCCACGTCCCGCAGGGTGGAGCGGTACGCGTTCATGTCCACCGCCGCGTCGAGCCCGTGGCCCATCACGTCTCCGACCACGAGCAGGGTACGGCCGTAGTGGAGACGGACCGTCTCGAACCAGTCGCCTCCCACCAGCGCCCGGGGGCCGGCCGGCAGGTAGCGGCTGGCCACCTCCAGATTGGGGTGCGGCTGACCCGGCTCTGCCACGAGGGCCCGCTGGAGGTGCGAGACGGTGTCCTCCGTGGCGGCCAGCTGCCGTGCGTGCCCGAGGTGCACCGCCGCCAGCCGGGCCGCGAAATGCACCGTCGCCGCCTCGTGGTCGCCGAATCCCGACCGGGCCCGTACGACGGTCAGCACGCCGTGGACCCGGTCCCGGTCCGGCAGCGGGACCGAGAGGACGTGGACCGGGATGCCGTCGGTGACCGTCGTCCACTCGGAGAGCTGGTGTCCGCCGTCCGTCGCCCGTACCGAGGGCGACGCGGCGGTGCCCGTCGCCAGCAGCCCGACGGCTCCCGCCGTCGCGGCGCGGAGGGAAGGGCCGTCCTCCGCCAGGAGGTCCACGGCGACCGCATCGCACACGTTCCGGAACAGGAAGCCGGCGAGCTCCTCGCACGTGGTCACCGCGTCGAGGGTCGTACCGATCTGCCCGACGGCGTCCTCGGCCGCCCGGACGCGCGCCAACAGCCCCTCCTGCCCACCGGCGGACCCGTTGGACTCCCCGTCACGCTGCGGCACCAGACCTCCTCGCCACGGACCGCCGAAGGAGCCATTCCAGCAGGAGTGCCGGCCACAGGCGCACACGCCGCGCCCCGCGGGGGGTCTTCGGGGCACGGCCCGGTGGGGCGCCGACCGGGGTGGGGCGCGACGGTCCGGCAGGGCTCGCCGCTCTGGACGTGACGTTCACGCTCGCACCTCGCCCCCGGCACAGCCCTGGCCCGGGCGATCGGGCGCCGGGGCAACCGGTACGGCCGGCGAGCCGCGCCCGGTCGCCTCCGTCAAGGCGGGAGGAGCGGCGCACGATGCCACATGAGACCGTCGGCGCCACCGCTCCGGGGTGCGAGGTGCTTCTCGAACGGCTTCACGAAAGCGTCAACTTCCGTGCACAGCACAGGCGATGACCCTTCGGAGTCGATGCGTGCCGCCCCGGCCCGAGGGCGTATCGTGCCCGCATGCCCGCTGATCCGATCCGCATCGTGTCCCGCGATTCGCCGATGGCCCTCGCCCAGGTGGCGCGCGTTCGCTCCGAGCTCGCCGCGCTCCATCCGGGGATCGAGACCACCGTCCTGCCGGTGAGGACCACCGGTGACAAGTGGATGGGAGACCTCTCCCAGGTCGAGGGCAAGGGGGCGTTCACCAAGGAGGTCGACGCCGCGATCCTCGCCGGTGAGGCCGACCTCGCCGTGCACTGCGTCAAGGACGTGCCGGCCGACCGTCCGCTGCCCGCCGGAACCGTCTTCGCCGCGTTCCTGGAGCGCGACGACATCCGCGACGCCCTGGTCCACCCGGCGGGTCTCACCCTCGGCCAACTCCCGCCGGGCACCCGCATCGGGACCTCATCCGTGCGCCGGACCGCCCAACTCGCCGCCGCGTACCCGCACCTGGAGTGCGTACCGATGCGCGGCAACGCGAACCGGCGGCTGGAGAAGCTCGCCGACGGCGAGGCGGACGCCCTCCTCCTCGCCGTCGCCGGTCTTCACCGCATCGGCCGGGCGGACGTCATCACGGAGATCGTCCCTGTCGACACCCTCATGCCGCCCATCGGCGCAGGTGTCCTCGCGCTCCAGTGCCGGGAGGACGACGCCGAACTCATCGACACCGTCAGCGCGCTCGGCCACCCGGACACCCACCGCGAGACGCTCGCCGAGCGGATGCTCCTCCATGTCCTCCAAGGCCACTGCAACAGCCCGATCGCGGGGTACGCGCGGGCGGAACGCGGAGGGGATCTCTCCCTCCGCGCCTGCGTGTTCTCGCCGGACGGCAAGGTGGCCCTGAACGCCCACGAGTGGGCGGGCCGTCTCGACCCGGCCACCCTCGGCACGTCCGTCGCCGTCGCCCTCCTCCGGCAGGGCGCCCGAGAAGTGATCGACAGCATTCCGCACTGACCCCACCCCCGTACGGGTCAGTGCGTCCGCAGGACGCCTCGGCACCCCGCACTGCCCAGACCCCCGTCCGGGGCAGTGCGTGCGCCGAGACCCCTCCGGGCGCCGTCGTCGCCGTCGGGCGGTCTACGCGGCGGCCGCACCCGCCTGCGCACCCGTACCCGCAGTCGAGGACGGGGCGGGAAGCAAGGACGCCGGGGCCTGCGCCGGAGCCGGGACCACCGCGGCCAGCGCGAAATCGTCTCGGGTCAACTCCATGGGTACTCCTCGTCAAACGGATCACTGGCAGGTTCCCCGCAGTGGGGAATCACGTTCCGGCAGTGGTTCGTCCGTGCGGTGCGCCCTGCGAGAACGATCACCAAGGTATGGCCGCACAAACCGCGTGACCCAGGGCAGCTCACGCCAGCCTGGGGACCCTGCGCGCCAAGGGGGGACTCAACACGCCAAGATGGGGACTTCAGGCGCCGGGCAAGGCTGCTGATCTGGTAATTCCTTCTGGTCTATGCTCAGCCCCTGTGATCTTGCACGCACACCAGGGGACCACGTCCTCGGCCCTCACCCGTCTGAGCGTCAACGCGGCGCAACGGTTCGGCATACCCACGCGCGGATACGCGCACCTGCTCGGCCTGGCGCCGGAGCACCTCAACGACGACCTGTGCCGAACTCCCGCGGCCACGGGCATCCGTATCGCGGAACTGACCACCGTGCACACGCCCTGGACCGAGTTGTCCGCGCAGTTGGCGGAGCAGTCGACGATCGGCGCCCTCGGGGTCTGGGACTACCTGATCACTTCTGCGCCCACTCCGCTCGAGGGGATCCGGGACGCCGCCGCCTACCTCGCCATCGTCGCCGACACCAGCACGGACACGATGCGGATCACCGAGGACGGCGAGCAGGTCGTCATCAGCCACGTCAACGAGGCCGATCTGACCTACGAGGCGGCCTGCGCCATCCGCGCCTACGCGCTCGGCCTGTACCAGCGGCGCCTCAGCGAGGCAGCAGGCCGACGACTCGTCCCCGTCCGCGTCACCCTGGCCGCCAGGGCCCCGCGCCGGCACGAGGCCCTGATCGAGCTCTACGGCACGCGCACCATCGACTTCGAGGCCCCGGCGACCTCCATCACCTTCCTCGCCCGCGACCTGACCAGGCCGACACCGCACGCGCAGCCCGGCCTGTCGACCGTGCTCCGGCGTCACGCCGAGCAGACCCTCGCCACATCGATCCCCCTGCACAACTGGCTGGACCTCTTCCGCACCGCCCTGGCCTCCGTGCACGACGAGACCGTTCCGACGCTGGGCGCAGTGGCCCGCCGCATGGCCGTCAGTCCGAGGACCCTGCAGCGCCGCCTCGACGAACACGACACCACGTGGAGCAACGAGGTCGAGGCCGCGCGCCGGGACCACATCACACGGCTGCTGCACGGCACCGACCTCAGCATGGACGCGATCGCCGCGCGCAGCGGCTACGCCGACGCGCGCGCCCTGCGCCGGGCCGTCCAGCGCTGGTACGGCACCACGCCGGCCGCCCTGCGCCGGACCGGCCGTCCGGCCGGCGGGGCGAGCGCCCGCGGCGCGGATGCGACATCATCTGGATCATGACGCACCCCTCCCTGCCGACCACCGAGTCGGCCGTCGCCGCGATACGTGCCATCGCGGCCGAGTACCGGCTGGCCATGGCCGTCACCGACGACATCGGCGCCGACCGGACGTCACGGAGGGATTCCGCGGCCCTGTTCGCCGTTGCCGATCCCGACGGATCTCTCCCCCACGAGGCATTCGTCGAACTGGGCGGCAGCCCGGCGGTCAGTGTGCGGATCTTCCCGGAGGATGACGCGAACATCACCGTGGACGGGGTGGAGTTCCACGACGTCCCCCGGGATTCCGTACCGCCGTTCCTGAGGTCCGTCTACAGCGGACTGGCCTTCGTGAAGGGACGGTTCTTCCCGCCCGGCTATTGGCTCTCGGTCCCTCTGCCGGGAGACGAGACGTACAGGGAGCGCATCGAGGGCGTCGCGCTCACGCCGTGGCTCTCGGGCCGCGTCCGCGGCTGAGGGTCGCCTCCGCCGGCAACTGCCGTCTGCCGGGATCAGTCGACCCAGACGTCCCACCACTGCTGCGACTGGAAGTTCTTCTGCCACAGCTGGATGCGGGCCCCGTTGCCCACGACGTTCGCGTCGCGGTCCATGACGATGTTGCCGCCGCCGTAGAAGCGGGCGTTGTAGATCGCCCGGTCGCCCGACGGGTGGGACCAGCTCTGCTGCGGGGTGTTGTTGCAGTCCCAGATCTGCACCTTGGTGCCGTTGCGGCCACCGCCGTTGAGGTCGGCGTCCAGGCACTTGCCCGGGAAGCGGTAGCTCTCCAGAGCGCCGTTGTTCCAGAGGTACCAACGCTGCTGGGTGGTGCCGTTGCACTGCCAGACCTGGACGACCGTGCCGTTGCCGCCGCCGTTCGCATCCACGTCCAGACACTGGGTGGTGGGGCGTTTGGCGAAGTCGTTGGTGATCCGCACGGGTTGGTTCATCAATCGCTGCGGCGCGGCGGCCGTCGCGCCCTGGGGCGGTGCGGTCCAGTACACGGGCCGTGGTGTGGTGGGGGCCGGGACGGAGTTCGCCCCGGTGGCATCGGCACCGGCGGTTCCCGTCAGAGCGGTGGCGAAGGCGACGGCGGTGACTGCGGTGACCGCCGATCGGATCATGCGCGGCATGTTCTCCTCCTGGTTCTCCGGGTGCGGCAGTCCTGCGGCAGCCGGGCACGCCCATGTGGTCCGAGTGCCGGTGCTGCGGGTGCCGGGAGGTAGCTGAACACAGCCCGGCCCCTCCGTGTCAGAGCGCCGATCCGGCCACCGGGGCCTGGAGTCTCCGGAACAGCTCCCGCCCGCCCGCAGGGGCGCCTTCGGTTCCGGCAGGCGTGTCGCGCCGGTTGATATCCTCGGCTTCCTATGCGATCTCCCGGTATCGACGGCACCGTCTCGGCTCACCTTGCACGTTGCCTCGTCAACGCCGCGACCGGTGCAGGCGTCCGCAAGCTCTCCCGGCTGTCCGACCTCTCGGCCGAGGTACTCGGCAACGACCTGGCCCGGATCTCGACTTCCTCCCTCGTGGCCGTCTGGGAGCACTTGGTCCTGACCGAACACGGCACGCTCATCGGCGCGGAACTCCTCGAGCACGCACCGGCCGGTACGTTCGGCCTCTGGGACTATCTGATCACCAGCGGCCCCACCCTTCGCGAGTCGCTCAGGCAGGCCGTTGAACTCATAGCCGTCATCGGCGATCCGGACCAGGAAAAGCTGATCGTCGTGGACGAGGGGCCGCACCTCACGGTCCGCCATGCGACCGGCAGTTGGGGGCCCGACGTGGTGGAGGCGGTCGACATCTTCGCGCTCTTCCTGTTCCTGACCCGGGCGCGCGCCGCAACCGGCTCCCACATCGTGCCGTCACGCGTCACCATCACCCACCGGCCGCCTGCCCGGATCCGGCGGCTCACCGAGCTCTTCGGCACCACCCGGGTCCACTTCGATGCCCCCTACAACTCGATCTCCTTCGCCCAGGACGACGTCCGTACGCCGCTGCCCAAGGCCCAGCCCGGCATGGAGCGCGTCCTGGCCCGTCACGCGGAACTGACGCTGGCATCCTCACAGCCCGTGCTGCAATGGCACGACCGCTTCCGCATGGTCCTCGCCGGGGCCTTTCGGGCGGACACCGTGACCCTGGAGCACGTCGCGGAGCAGCTGGCGATGAGCTCGCGCACCCTCCAACGACGGCTGGCGGAACACGGCACGACCTGGCGGGCCCAGGTCGAGGCCGTACGGCAGGAACACACGCTCGAACTGCTGCACACCACCGACCTGCCCCTGCGGTCGATCGCCGACCGAGTCGGATACAGCGATGTCCGGGCGCTGCGGCGGGCGGTCCACCGCTGGGAGGGGCAGGCCCCCCGCGATGTCCGCAAGGCCCCTGAGCGGACATCGACCGCCGTCTGACGGGCGCGTCCCGCCACCTCGGCCGCCGGGCCGCGCACGGGCACCCCGCCGGAGGTACCCGGCCGGGGTCGCTCCGCCGGAGGCACCCGGCCTGCGGGCGTGCCGGTGTGGTTCTCGGGGCGCTTCTCCCGGGGCTGTGAGACTGGGTACATGAAGCCAGCCGCCGCGCGACGGTCTGCCGACGAAGCACGGTCGCGGAACGCCTGGGGGGACGTGTTCGCGATCCTCTCGGAGGCCGACCGGCACCAGCCGCTCCCTCCCGAAGACCTTGAGCGCCTCGCGCTCGCCGCGCACCTGACCGGCAAGGGTTCCCTGAGCAGCGACCTGTGGACGCGGGCCCACCATGCGTGGCTGACCCGCGGCGATGCGCCCCGGGCCGTCCGCTGCGTCTTCTGGCTGGGGCTGGACCTCGTTCTGAGCGGGCAGTGGTCCCGTGGCTCCGGCTGGACGGCGAGGGCGCAGCGGCTGCTCGATGCCGGACAGCCGGACTGCGTCGAGCAGGGGTACCTGCTGGCGCTGGAAGGGCTGCGGAGCCACTTCGCCGGGGATCCGGCGAACTCCCTGGCCGTTGCCGAGCGGGCCCTGGCCTTCGCCACGCGGTTCGGGGATCCCGACCTGACGACCTTCGCGCTGGTCTGCATCGGCGAGAGCATGATCGCGCTCGGGCGGAGCGGGGAAGGGGTCCCGCTCCTCGACGAGGCCATGGTCGCGGTGACGGCGGGCGAGGTGTCCCCGATCGTGGCCGGACTCGCGTACTGCGCCGTGATCGCGGCCTGTCACGACGCCTTCGATCTGCGCCGGGCCCGGGAATGGACCGCCGAGCTGTCCCGGTGGTGCGCGGCCCAGCAGGAGCTGGTGCCGTACCGCGGGGTCTGCATGGCCCATCGCGTCGAGATCATGCGGCTGCACGGGGACTGGGCGGACGCCCTGGACGAGGCGAACCGGGCGTGCGAATGGATGCGCTCGACACCGGCGGCGCAGTCCGCCGATGCGGCCTACTACCAGCTCGGCGAGCTCCATCGGCTGTCCGGGGAGTACGAACGGGCCGAACGCGCCTACGCCGAGGCCAGCAGACTCGGGCACACGGCGCAGCCGGGACTCGCGCTGTCCCTGCTCGCGGCAGGGGACACCGGAGCCGCCGAACGGGCGATCCGCACCGCACTCGACGCGGCCGGCGGCCGGGCCTCGCGCTGCCGGATCCTGCCGGCGTACGTCGAGGTCATGCTGGCGGCGGAGAAGGTCGATGAGGCTCGGGCCGCCGCGGAGGAGCTGGCGGCGAGCGCCGAGGCCCTGGACTCCCCGCTCCTGCGCGCCCTCGGCGGACGGGCGCGGGGGGCGGTGCTGCTGGCCGCCGGCGACGCCCGTGGTGCCCAGGCGGTGCTGGGCCATGCGGTGGCGACGTTCCGGGACCTCGACACACCGTACGACGCGGCGCGGACCCGCCTGCTCATCGGTCTGTCCTGCCGGGAGACCGGGGACGAGGTCACCGCGCGGCTGGAGATCCGGGCCGCCACATCGGTCTTCCGGGAGCTGGGGGCCGTACCGGACCTGCTGCGCGCCGAGGAGCTCGCGCACAGGACCACGACCAGGGCGGCGGGCCTGCTCACGCACCGCGAGCTGCAGGTGCTGCGGCATGTGGCCGTCGGTAAGTCGAACCGGGCCGTCGCCGACGAGCTGTTCCTGAGCGAGAAGACCGTCGCCCGTCACCTCAGCAACATCTTCGTCAAGCTCGGAGTCTCCTCGCGCTCGGCGGCCACGGCCTACGCCCACCGGCACGGCCTCGTCTGAAGCCGAGGGTGTCCGTGGGGCCCTGGACACGTGGGAAGAATTGCCCATGCCCGGGAGTGGAGGTTCTGGGGACGCGGCCGGACGGCTCGGCCGCCTAGCGTTTCAGGGTACGAACCCGTCCGGACGGACGGGCGGGGCGTGCCGTGAACAGCGCAGGTGACGTCATGCCGAACCAGAACGAGATCCACGACAAGATCCGGAACGAGCACCCCGACCCGATCCGGGAGGGGCGGGGGAACGGGACCTACGACGCCATCGTGGTCGGTGCACGCTGCGCCGGCGCACCGACGGCGATGCTGCTGGCCCGCAAGGGCTACCGGGTGCTCCTGACCGACCGGGCGACCTTCCCCAGCGACACGATCTCCACCCATCTCGTCCACCCGCCCGGCCTCGCGGCCCTCGACCGATGGGGTCTGCTGGCCCCGGTGATCGCGAGCGGCTGTCCGGCGATCGACACCTACTCCTTCGACTTCGGACCGTTCACCATCGAGGGGTCCCCCGCCGGCTGCGGCTTCCGGGCCGCGTACGCACCGCGCCGTACGGTTCTGGACAAGATCCTCGTGGACGCCGCCGACCGGTGCGGAGCGGAGGTGCGCGAGGGCTTCACCGTCGAGGACCTCGTGATCGAGGGCGATGCGGTGGCGGGCATCCGGGGCCGCGGCAGCGGCGGGAAGAGGGTCACGGAGTACGCCCGCGTCGTCGTCGGCGCGGACGGGATCCACTCCCTGGTCGCGCGAGGCGTCGGCGCGGGCACGTACGCGACGAAGCCGAAACTCCAGTGCAGCTACTACTCCTACTGGGCCGGGCTGCCGATGGACGGCCGGTTCGAGACCTACGTCCGCCCCGACCGGGCCTTCGCCGCATGGCCCACCAACGACGATCTGACCCTGGTCATCTGCGGACTGCCCATGCGGGACTTCGAGGCCAACCGGGCAGACGTCGAAGCGGGTTATCTGGCCACCCTGGAACTGGTCCCGTCCTTCGCTGAGCGGGCCCGGTCGGCCACGCGTGTGGAACGACTCGTCGGCATGGCGGTCCCCAACCACTTCCGGCGGCCGTACGGCCCGGGCTGGGCGCTGGTCGGCGACGCCGGGTACCTCAAGGACTTCATCACCGCCCAGGGCATCCAGGACGCCTTCCGCGACGCGGAACTGTGCGTACGGGCGCTCGACCAGACCTTCACCGGCAGTCGGACCTTCGACGCGGCGATGAGGGACTACCAGGAGGTCAGGGACCGGCAGGTCATGCCCATGTACGAGTTCACCGCCGGGCTGGCCTCCCTGGACCCGCCGTCTCCGCAGATGGGGCAGCTGCTCGGCGCGGTGTCGCGCAGCCGTCCGGCCATGGACGGGTTCGCCAGGGTGGCGGCGGGGGTCACCTCGCCCGCGGAGTTCTTCTCGGACGAGAGCCTCGACCGGCTCCTGGCCGCGGCCTAGGTGTACTCAGGTGTACTGCCGTATGAGGTCGGGGGCGTCGGTGGCGCTATCGCCCGGTGCCTTGGCGGTGATCGTCAGCCCGGCGACGACGGCCGCGAGGGCCAATCCGCCGACCGCCCACCCGAGGGTGGCGGTGTAGCCGTCCAGCAGGCTTCCCGTGATCTGCCCGGACGGCCATGACGAACGGCGCACGTGGTCGGCGAGGGCGCTGCTGAACAGCGCCGAGCCGACCGCGGCGCCCGCGTGCTGGGCCACCAGGACGGTCCCCGAGTTCGCGCCGGCGCGCCCCGGGGCGACGCCGGCGGTCGCGGTGGCGAAGAGCGGCATGAACGCGAGGCCGATGCCGAAACCGGTGACGAGGGTGCCGGGCAGTACGTGGGTCACGTACGCGCCTTCGGGCTCGAGGCCGGTCAGGAGCAGCAGCCCGAGGGCCATGACCAACAGGCCCGCCACGATCGGCACGCGGGGCGCGACGTGGTGCAGTATGCGGGCCGCGACCTGGGTGGAGCCGATGACCACCGCCGCGACCATGGGCAGGAGGGCCACGCCGGTCATGACCGGGTCATGGCCGAGGAACCGCTGCAGGTAGAAGGTCAGGGCCGGCAGCGAGGCGATGACAGCCAGGCCCGTCAGGAACACGGCGAGGACGCAGCCGACACGGTCGTGGCCCTTGACCGGGGAAGGCGAGGACGCGCCCGACGTCCTGGTCTGCCACCACAGGAAGGCCACGAGCAGGCCGACGCCCGGCGTCAGCAGGACGAGGACCAGCGGATCGGTCCAGCCACCCGTGCCCGCCTCGGTGAGTCCGTACGCGACGACGGTGAGTCCGCCGGTGCCGAGCAGCACGCCGAGGACGCCGCGCCCGTCGAAGCCCGCGCCGGTGCGGCCCGGGCGCTCGTGCAGCAGGGTGAGCGCGCCGATCAGCGCGACCACCGCGATGAGGATCCCGGCGTACAGGGACCAGCGCCAGCTCAGGGACACCAGCAGCCATCCGCCGGTGAGCAGCCCGAGCACCGAACCGCCACCGATGACCGCGGCGTAGATCCCGAAGGCCCTGCCGCGTTCCCTCGGGTCGGTGAAGCCGGTGGACACCAGGGCCAGCGCGGCCGGTGTCAGCAGCGCCCCGAAGGCGCCCTGCAGGGCCCGGGCCCAGAGCAGCGTGCCGGAATCGCCGGCCGAACCCGCGAGGGCCGAGGCCGCCGCGCATCCGACCAGGCCGATGATCAGTGCGAGTCGGTGCCCGATGAGGTCCGCGAGGTACCCGCCGAGCAGCAGCAGGCCGCCGAGGGCGAACACATGGGCCTTGAACACCGGGCCCAGAGCGTCGGCGGACATGTGCAGGTCGGCCTGGACGGCGGGCACGGCCATGCTGAAGGTCGTCGCGTCGAGCAGCACCATCAGCTGTGCCAGGGCGATGACCACCAGGCCCCACCACCGCCTGGGGTGGTGGGAATACGGCTCCGGTGGCGGCCCGAAGCCCTGGCCCGGGGCGAAGTGCGCCGGGACCGCGGGGGCATGGGCGGGCGGCGGAGGCGGCAGATGTGGCGGCAGCTGGGGCCGCGCGGGCGGAACACGCGGGTCCGGCAGTACGGCCTCGGCGGGTGCGTCAGGAGCGTCGGGCACGTCGCGGGTGTCGGGGGCGTCGCGGGTGTCGGGGGCGTAGTCGAGCAACTCGGCGGCATGGCGTCCGAGTTGTGCGAGCACCGCGCCGGGCAGCCATTCCGCGACCTGGTCCTGCGCCGTGCGCGCGGCCACCTCCTGAGGGGTGGGCCGATGGGCCGGGTCCTTGTCCAGACACGCGCCTACGAGATCGACCAGGGACTCCGGTACGCCGGTCAGGTCCGCCTCCTCCTCGGCGACCCGGAAGAGGTGGGCGTTCAGGCCGGTGTCCCCGGCGCCGAAGAGGAGCCGCCCGGTGGAGGCGTAAACGAGGACGGCGCCGAGGCAGAACACATCGCTGGCCGGGGTGAGTTCGAGCCCGCGGACCTGCTCCGGCGACATGAAGCCGGCGGAGCCGATCAACGTACCGGTGCGGGTGAGGAGGCTGTCCCCGGCCATGCTGTCCATCGCCCGCGCGATGCCGAAGTCGATGACGCGGGGGCCGTCGACGGTGATGAGGACGTTGGACGGCTTGAGGTCACGATGGATCAGGCCCGCCTCGTGCACGGCCTGCAGGGCGAGCGCGAGGCGGTTGGCGAGGGTACGGACCGAGTGCTCGGGCAGGGGCCCGAAGTCCTCGGCGACCACGGTGCGCAGGTCGGGCCCGGGGATGTACCGGGTGGCCACCCAGGGCACGGCGGCATCGGGGTCGGCGTCGAGCACGGCCGCCGTCCAGTTCCCGTCCACCCGCCGCGCGGCGGCCACTTCGCGGGCGAAGCGCTTGCGGAATTCGGGATTCCCGGCGTACTCGGCCTGTACGACCTTCACGGCGACGGTACGTCCGCCCTCGGAACGGCCCAGATAGACCAGGCCCATGCCGCCCGCGCCCAGCCGGGCGATCAGTCGGTACGGGCCTATGCGGGTCGGGTCTTCGGCGATCAGCTGGTCCACGGGAGAAAGGTAGTCCAAGCCTCTGACACGAGTCAGGCCCTCGCCCGAATCACGCGCGGGCACACGCCGGCCGGAGGAAAAGATTCCTCGTTGAGGTCTTTGTCGTTTTCGGACAGTGCGCCGACAATTCAGGTCATCAAGCCCGAAAGGCATCCGCACCCGGGGTCGCCCTGCCGCACGCTGGAGTGATCCGCGTTCCGGTCGGGGCGGGGAGAGGCAGACGAACCGGGGGAAAGCTGATGGGCGTACGCACATGGACGCGCGGATCGGCCGTCGTGGCGGGGGCCGCACTGCTGGCCGTCGTGGCATCGGGGCCGGCGGTGAGCGCCGACCAGTGGCGGCCGAGGCCGGGGACCCTGTACATCTCCGACATCCGCCTCGGGGACGGAATCGGGTGGTACGCGCCGCCGGTCCAGCGGGAATGGGGCCCGTCGTACGACTGCCTGGCGGACTGGCCGGTCCAGCGGCCCGAAGTCAATGTCTGGCACCGGGAGTTCTCCACCTCCGAGACCGCCACCGCCGAGCAGAAGGTGGTGGTCTTCGCGACCGAGGACGAGGCCATCGCCTTCGCGGACGCGGCCCGGCGCAACTACGCCGACTGCCCGGGACGCCAGGGCCAGCGACCCGGCATCAACGCGACGGGCTACGACCACGGCGCGGTGAACGTGGAGGAGGGCGCCACCCTCCAGGGTATGTACACCTTCGACACGCTCGCCCAGGAACGACCTCACTTCAACTACCTGTGGGGTGTGGGCCGCGACGGGGACACCGTCACCCTGGTCCGCTGGTCGAGCTACTGGGGCGCCCCGCCGGTGGAGGCGTGGAAGAACGTGCTGCGCACCGCGGTGAACAAGCTGTACTGACGGACGGAACGGCACCTGCGGGGGGCTCATGGGGACGACAGCACTGATAGGCATCCTCGGACCGGTGGTCGGCGGCATCGCGGTGGCGTTCACCACCTACTGGACCACCCGGCCCCGGGTACGGGCGGAGACCCGCAAGCTCGAGGCCGAAGCCGACCGGACGCGGGCCGAGACGACCAGGATCCTCGCCGAGATGGACGTGCGCCGGCCGGCCGTCGCCCCTCAGGACACCACGCCGAGGGGCTGGAGCGTCTCGGGGTCGGTTCCCGAGGACTACGAGGTCGGCCTGGACTTCGAGGTGTTCTCCACGGGCAGGGCCGGCGCCTTCATCCGCTCCCGCCACGAGAACCCCACGGGCTACGGGGCTCTGGTGCAGACGTTCAAGGCCGATGCCTACCGGGGTACGCGGCTCCGGTTGACGGCGATGGTGAAGGCGCGGGACGTGGTCGGCTGGGCGGGCATCTGGATGCGCGTGGACGACGCCCGCGATCACGCTCTCGCCTTCGACAACATGCGTGATCCGGAACGCCGGATCGCCGGAAGCTCGGGCTGGCGCAGGTACGCCATCGTGCTGGACGTCCCCGAATCCGCCGCCTACATCAACTTCGGCGCAGTCATGGAGCGAACGGGGCAGATCTGGCTCGATGACCTGCGGATCGATGTCGTTGACGACTCCGTGCCCGCAACCGACACCACCTCCCCCGTTCCCCTCCATCCCGTCAACCTGGACTTCGAGAACGGCACCGGCTGAACCGCGGGCGCCGGGAGAGCCCTCAGAACCGGCCGTCGGCCTGGGCCGGTCTGCCGAGGCGGGACGCGATGCGGAACCGCATCTCGCCCGCGGCCCGGCGGATCTCCTCCGGCTGTTCGTCGTGGTCGAGCAGCCCGAGGAGCACCATCAGGGCCCGTGCCTCGTCCCCGCTGATCAGCTTCAGGCGCGGCTCCGTCACGCCATCCAGGAACACGTCCAGCACGTCCAGCACATCGTCCACATCGTCCATGCCGTCATCAACACCGGACGCCCCTACGGGGTCACCCTCGCGCCCCGGGGTGAGCGCGCGGCCGCCTCAGAGCGGGTCGCCGAGGGGGCCGTACTCCCCCTCCAGGTTCCTGGCCCAGTGCGCGGCGAAGTCGGGCCGGGTGCCGTCCGCGTCCGTGAAGCCGTACTCCTTGTAGAGGTTCCAGGTGGCCAGCGCCCGGCCGGTCCTGGCGATGACGTCCGGGTCGGCCGCCAGGGCCACCACGGCCCGCCCCAGGTAGGCGGGGCTTTCGGAATGGGCGAAGTTCGGGTCCTGGGCCGCACCGTCCCGCCAGTCGGCCTCGGTGACGCCGAAGTGCTCCAGCATCGCCTCCGAGCGCAGGAACCCCGGCGTCAGGGCGACGGCCGCAACCCCGTGCGGCCGCAGCTCGGCGGCCTGTGCGACGGCGAGGCGGATCACCGCCGACTTCGCCATGTCGTAGAAGAAGGAGCCACGGTAGCGGGCGGTGTTGCCGTCCGTGACCTCCACGACCAGGCCGCTCCGCCGGGCGACCATCAGCGGCAGCGCGTACCGGCTGGTGATCACGTGGGTCTCCACCGCTTGGCGCAGGAGGCGCAGGCCCTGGTCCAGGTCCTGCTCCCACAGGGGGTGTTCCCAGTCGGTGAGCGGGTCCCCGCCCCAGACGGAGTTGACGAGGATGTCGAGCCGTCCGTCCTGCTCGGCCGCGATCCGCGCGACCAGGGCCCGGACCTCGTCCGGGCTGCTGTGGTCGGTGCGGACCGGGATGCCCAGGCCTCCGGCGGCGGTGATCCTCTCGGCCGTCTCCTCGATGGTCTCGGGGCGGTCGAGGTCGGAGCGCTGCGCTCCGCTGCTGCGGCCGGTCACGTAGACCGTCGCGCCGGCGGCTCCGAGCTCGACGGCGATTCCCCGTCCGCCACCCCGGGTACCGCCCGCGACCAGCGCCACCTTTCCGGCCAGCTGTCGTGTCTGCGTCGTCATGTGTTCTCCAGGTCTTCCAGCGGTTCAGCCGGAGGTGGTGGTGTGCGGGGCCAGCACCGTGTCGAGCTGTTGCCGGACGCGCTGGACGAGAGTGCCCCGGCGGTCGAGGGCCCAGACGAGACCTGCGCCCGAGGTGACGGCCTGCACGGTCGCGGTGAGTGCCTCGACGTCCGTCGCGGCATCGAGCTCACCGGCGGAAGAGGCTTCGGCCAGCAGTGTCCCGATCGCCCGGCGCTGGGCCCGGTGCACGGCGAGGGCCCGCTCATGGAGCTCCGGGTCCGTGAGATCCATGCACAGGAACGCCAGATGGTGGGCGAAGGTCTCCGGAGTGACCACGGGTGCCATCCACTGCGCGATCAGCGCCGCCAGGGCGTCCAGCGCGGAATCCTGCTCCTCCCGCACCCGGTCGGCCGGCGCGTCCGCGTCCCGTACGGACTGATCGGCCAGCGCCAGCATCAGTCCGCGTTTCGAGCCGAAACGCTGGACCAGCGTGCCGGGCACCAGACCGACCTCGCGGGCCACCGCCGCCAGGGTGAGTCCGGCAGGACCCGATCGCCCCATCACCTCGGTCGCCGCACGCAGGATGACCACGTCTTCCACTCCACGGGGGCGTCCGACCACGCCGCTCCTCCTCTTTAATAAATGCTTGTTCATTTATTAAAGCATCGGCGGTCCGGGAAGTCACGGAAGACGTGGTCCGCCTTGCGTTCGTGGGCGTCGGCGGAGTCGTCGGCAGCCGGCGGTCCGTGGCCGGTCACCGCGGCGCGGGCCGAGGTCAGCTTCTAGGATCTCCGGCATGGCAACACGACTCGTACAGATCAATATGAAGGCCCGGGACGACTCCGCGCTCGGCCGGTTCTGGGCGGAGGCGCTCGGGTGGGGTGTCGACAGCGAGGCGCCCGGCGTGACCAACCTCGAACCCGTGGGCTTCTCCTACCCCGACCCCGTGGCCGTCTGCATCGACATCGTCGCCGGCCCGGAACCCAAAACGGTGAAGAACCGGGTGCACCTTGATCTGGCCACCACCTCGACCGCCCATCAGGCAGAGCTGGTCGCACGCCTGCAGGATCTGGGCGCGACGCTCGCCGACGTGGGTCAGGGCGACGTCCCCTGGACGGTCATGGCCGACCCGGAGGGCAACGAGTTCTGCGTCCTGGAACCCCGTCCGATCTACCGGGACACCGGGCCGATCGCCGCGGTGGTGGTCGACTGCGCCGATCCCCGGGCCATGGCCCGCTTCTGGGGCGAGGCGATGGACTGGACGCTCCACGAGGTCACGGACGACCACGCGGCCATGCGTTCCGCCAAAGGCGTCGGCCCCTACCTGGAGTTCGTCCGCACACCCGACACCAAGAGCGTGTGGAACCGCGTCCACCTCGACATCCGCCCCTACCCCGGTGACGAACCGGCAGCTGAGGAAGCCCGCCTGCGCGCCCTGGGCGCCACCGACCCCGGTATCGACCAGTCTGCAATCCCCTGGACGGTTCTGACCGACCCGGAGAACAACGAGTTCTGCCTCCTCACCCCTCTCTGACCTCGGGCAACGGCTCCGGCCGGTTTCGGGCCGACGGCGCCTGCGCTCCGGGGCGCGGGCGCCTGTGGTTGATCATCTGCCAGTCCGCCAGAACCTCAAGGCGAGCGGCCCGGGCCACCTTCATCGGGTCGGCAGACCCTGGTGGATTCCCGCGGGACAACTGCACCTCTGAAACAGCGCTGAGGTGGGCCAGGGCTGCTCGGAGCCTGCTGGGGCCCGGACCGGTGACCTCCGCCAGCTCGGAGGGGGATGCCGAGGGCGTCGTACGGGAGTCCCACTGGCCTGCGATGTGCAGCAACACGGCGTCCGCGTCGGTGTCGTCAGGGGCCGGCCGGGTGAGCTGCCGGTGTTCGATGCGGCGCAGCACGAACTCGACCTGAGGCGGGAGCACACCGCGAGCCCGGTCACGGTCCCTGCGTTCGCGGGCCGGACGGCGCGCTGCCCGCCCGCCTCCGGGGCACGGCCGCCGCCCGGCCCTACGGTGGACGGCATGGCCCCTGACCAGACGCCCCCGGCCGGGTCCCCCGGCGGCGCCGCCCCCGGACCGGCCCCCGGGCACGCCTTCGACCGCGATCCGCGGTTCGCCGCCGCGCAGCTGAAGGAGCGTCTGTACGCGACCATCACCATGATCTCGGTGGTGATCGGGCTCGCGGGCTCCGACCACACCGGCGCCGCCGGAGCCGCCGCGACCGTGCTGACCACCGCGGTGGGCCTCTGGCTGGCCGCGCTGGTCGCGGACCAGCAGGCCCATCGCGTCGTCCACGGCCGTCTGGCGACCGGCCGCGAGCTGCGCCGCATGCTGTCCGTCAGCAGCCCGCTGCTGCTGTCCGCGGTGGGACCGCTGGTCCTGATCGGTGCGGCGGCGCTCGGGGTGATGGCGGTGGACACCGCCCTGCTGATCTCGGCCGGGGTGAGCGTCGCCGGTCTGTTCGCCTGGGGCTGGTACGGGGGCATCCGCATGGGCGGCGGCACGGGTCTGGCCCTCCTGGCCGGCGCCCTGGACGCGGCCATCGGCACCGCGGTCGCCCTGGTCAAGGCCGCCGCCGGCCACTGATCCCGGCCCGCGGCCCTCTACGGCCCGCCCGGGGCGCGAGGACGCGAGAACCCCGGACCCGCCGTAGCGTGGAAGCATCAGATCACTCCGCGGTGAGGGGCGATGCGCCATGACCTGGGCTTCGTGGACGACGACAGGAGTCTTCGCCGGAAGAGGTGGAGTACGCACCGACGAGGCGGGGGTCCTCAGCGGGGACCTGACCGTGCACACCACCTGGTCGGATCCCGAGGCGCATGTGGCCGTGCAGTACAGCGGCGGCTCGGACTGGTTCACCGTGACCGGCAGTCCGGTGCCCTGCGCATCCGAGGAGGGCAGCCGCCTCCTGCACCAGGCGGTGGTGGACGCCGTGCGCGCCGGTGGGGCCGCCTCGGTTCCGCGCGACCTGCCCGAGGTGATCCACCGGGTCCCGCCCGCACCGGCTCCCTGACCGTTCCGCCTCACTTCGCCCGGGCGAGCCGTTCCGCGTCGGCTCCGGCCGGGAAGTGCAGCCGACCGGTCGTGTCGTGCGCGGCCTGCCACACCGTCCGGGCGACGTCCCTCTCCGTGGTGTACAGGTCCTGGCCCGTGAACTCGTCCATGACCTGCTTCGCGAAGGCCGCGTAGGGGGCCGGAACCAGTTCGTCCGGCGCCCCGCCGTGCGTCGCCCTGACCGCGAAGTTCGTCGTCAGGCAGGCGCCCGGCTGAACCGTCCTGGCCCGCACTCCGAAGGGCGCGAGTTCGAGCGCGAGGGACGCCGTGAAGCCCTCGACGGCCATCTTGCTCGCCTTGTAGACCGCCGAGAGCGGCATGTCGCCCAGCACCACGCTGGAGGTCACGTTGACCACCACGCCGGAGCCCCGCTCGCGGAACCGGGGCAGCACTGCCTGCGTCATGGCCATCACCCCGAACGTGTTGGTCTCGAAGACCTCCCGCACGCGGGCCGTGGGGGTGCCCTCGAACACGCCGATCGAGGGGACGCCCGCGTTGTTGACCAGGACGTCGACGGGTCCGGCCGCCGCGAGCGCGGCCGTGATCGACCCGGGCCTGGTCACGTCGAGCTCGAGGACGCGGATCCGGTCCGACGCGGGCAGGACGTCCGTACGCGGTGTGCGCATCGTGGCGATGACGTTCCACCCCTGCTCGTGGAAGTACAGGGCGGTCTCCCGCCCGTATCCGGAGGAGGTACCGGTGATCAGAACGGTCTTCATGGTGAGCCCCTTGCGAGTGGTGGGATCCGCGGATCGTCAGGCATCTTCCTGCTCGGCGGAAGAACTACTGATCCCATTGAATCGCTCTGACCTGCGGAAACAGTAGAACTATCCTCGCGGGCCCTTGCACGATCCTCTCCCCCTCGGTCTGCTGTCCTCAGGGCAGCACACCCGCGGGCGTGCGTACGGTGCTGCGCAGGCGGGCCGCGTCCCGGCTCGGGGGTGCGCCGAACCGGCGGCGGTACTCGCGGCTGAACTGCGACGGGTTGTCGTAGCCGACGCGCCGGCCGACCCCCGTGACGTCGCCCGGGTGCGTGGCGAGCAGCAGCCGGGCCTCCTGGAGGCGGATCTGCTTCTGGAACTGGATGGGGCTCATCGCGGTCACCGCCTGGAACTGCCGGTAGAACGCGGAGACGCTCATGCCTGCCAGCCGCGCCACGTCCTCGACCCGGAAGGGCTCGGCGTAATGCTCGCGGATCCAGCGCACGGCCCGGGAGACGTGGCTGAGGCCGCTGTCGGCGAGGCCGAGCTGGCGCACTGTCGCCCCCTGCTCTCCGGTGATCAGACGCCACAGGATCTCGCGCTTGACCAGGGGGGCGAGCACGGCGCGGTCGCGGGGCTCGTCGAGCAGGCGCAGCAGCCGGACCACCGCGTCGAGCAGAGCGGGCGAAGCGTCACTGACGGCGATTCCCGACGGGGCGCTCGCGCCGCTTCGGGGAGTGTCTCCGGGCCCGGCCTGCAGGAGCAGCTCGGCGACGGCGGACGGTTCGAGCACGAGGCCGAAGCCGAGGGCCGGGTGCTCCGGGTCGGCCTGGGTGAACTGCCCGGTGACGGGGAGGTCGACGGATGCCACCAGGTACTGGCCGGCGCCGTACTCGTAGACCCTTTCGCCCAGTGCGAGCCGTTTGGCTCCCTGGGCGATGACCGCCAGGACCGTGCCGGACATGGAGGGAGCCGGTGGATCCGGCCGGTCGACCTTCGAGATCAGGACGCCGTCGATGGCGGTGGTCCAGTCGGAGCGTGCGTGCCCCGCCAGGAGGGTGCGGAGCTCTTCGAGGTACATGCGTTTCATTGCAGCACCGGGTCAGGCGAGCTCGATCGTGACGATGCCGTACACGACGAGAGTCGCCACGCCGACCACCAGCAGCGTGAGGCGGCCGGCCGACAGCGACAGGGCGAGGCGGCGGGCGCGATCGGTCCTGGCCCGGGAGAGCAGACCCGCCGTCAGGGCGAGGGAGCAGATCAGCGCGACGGCGGCCCCGAAGAAGGCGAGGGCTGTGGGCGAGCCGGGGCCGGTGGCGGGGCCGTAGTCCTCGGTGATCCCGGGCAGCAGGAGCCCGATGGCGAACAGTCCGAAGGAGATCACGAGGGTGGCCAGGAAATCGAGGGCGAGTCCGGCGGCGATGCCGACGCGCAGCCGCCGGGCCGGACTCGTTCCCTGGTTCGCTGCCATGTGGTTCTCCGTGGGCCGTCGGGATGCGGGGATGCGACGTGCGGGGCGCGGGGTGGATGACCGCCCCGCGCCCCGTGGACGGTCAATGATCCGCAGCACCGAACCACGTGTGCAACCCGCCGAGCAGGTCCTGCTGGTCCTCGCCGACCCACGCCACGTAGCCGTCCGGCCGCAGCAGCACCGCGGGCACGTCCAGTTCGTCGCTGACGTCGACGACGTGGTCCACCCGGTCCGCCCAGCCCGCCGCCGAGAGCCGGCCGGTCCGGTCGAGCAGCAGCCCGCGGCCGCCGTGCATCAGCCCGTAGAGGCGTCCCCGCTTCAGCTCGATGTCCCGCATCCGCCGGCCGAGCAGGTCGTGGCCCCGGCCGAAGTCGTAGCGGAGCCCGATCGCGGTGATCTTCTCGATCAGGTACCGGTTCACCTCCTCGAATTCCATCAGCTCGGACATCAGCCGGCGCACCGCCCGGGCGCCCGGCGTCGTGGACATCAGCTCCATCTGCGCGCGGGTGTTGTCCAGCACCTCGGCGGCCACCGGGTGCCGTTCGTCGTGGTAGGTGTCCAGCAGGCCCTCCGGCGCCCAGCCGCCCACCGCGGCGGCCAGTTTCCAGCCGAGGTTGAACGCGTCCTGAATGCCGAGGTTGAGGCCCTGGCCGCCGGTCGGCGGGTGAATGTGCGCCGCGTCGCCGGCCAGCAGCACCCGGCCGGTCCGGTAGCGCTCGGCCAGCCGGGTGGCATCGCCGAAACGGGACAGCCAGCGCGGTGAGTGCACGCCGAAGTCGGTGCCGGCGAACTTCCGCAGCTGCTGCTTGAACTCCTCGAAGTCCGGCGGGACCGTACGGTCATCGGCCACCCCCTCGGCGGGCACGATCACGCGGTACACCCCGTCCCCGAGGGGCGCTGCGCCGAACCGCAGATGCGTCTTGCGGACCTCGGCCATCACAGCGGCCAGCTGCTCCGGTGCCTCGGTGAGCTCCATCTCTCCCAATAGCGTCTCGACCCGCGAGGGCTCGCCCGGGAAGCCGACCCCGAGCAGCTTGCGCACCGTGCTGCGGCCTCCGTCGCAGCCGACGAGGTAGCGCGAGCGCAGCTGCGTACCGTCCGCCAGCTCGACGGTCACCCCGTCCTCGTCCTGGCTCAGCCCGACCAGTTCGCAGCCGCGCCGGATCTCGGCGCCGAGCTCGGTGGCGTGCTCGGCCAGGAGGCGGTCGGTGGTGGTCTGCGGGATGCCGAGGACGTACGAATGGGCGGTGTCGAGCCGGTCGGGCCATGACGTGCCGAGGCCCGCGAAGAAGCCGCCGACCTCGTACTTCCGGCCGTGCGCGAGGAACCGCTCCAGCAGACCGCGCTGGGCCATCACCTCGATGCTGCGCACGTGCAGGCCGAGCGCACGGACGAAGGCGGCCGGCTCCGTCTCCTTCTCCAGCACGAGCACGTCCACACCGTGCAGCCTCAGCTCGGCGGCCACCATCAAGCCGGTCGGTCCGCCGCCGGCGACGATCACGTCGATCACGTCGATCATCAGAATCCCCCATTCAACAAGGTGCGTTGTGCCAGTCGTTCCGCGCAGTGGGGCGGCGTGCTCAGGCACGCCTGCGCCCCGAGTGCCCGCAAATGCACCGCGAGCCCTGTTTTGGGCAGGTACTGGCTTCGATCGGAGATTCTGCAGCACGACCGGGGTCTTGCCGCAAGGCCCCTGGTGCGCTATATCTTGAGAGTGGCAAGAGGCGCTTTTCCCCTCTTGCCTTTTCTTTTGCCCTCTGCCGTGCTGTGCCCGCGCCGCGTGAGAACGCCGCCCGGGAACACCGCGGGGAGCGGCTGGTGCGTGGGGACAACGCAGCGGGGGCGACCGCCCTGTGGTCGCCCCCGCCTGTTCACCGCGGCTCAGAAGTCACGCGCCGTTCCGATGGTTCAGAACTGCAGCGCCCAGGAGTCGATCTTGCCGGTGTCGATGTTCGCGTTGTCGTTCACCCGGAGCTTCCACGATCCGTTGGCGACCTCGGAGGAGGCGTTGACGGTGAAGCTCTTGATGATGTTGTCCGCGCTGCCGCCCGTGCGGTTGTGCAGGTTGTAGACGGTGCCGTCGGGCGCGATCAGGTCCACCTTGAGGTCGGCGATGTAGGTGTGCTTGATGTCGACCGCGACGGTCAGCGCCGCCGGGGCGTTACCGGCGACCCCGCTGACGGTGACCGGCGACTCGACGGTCGCGTTGTCGTTGATCGCGTAGTCGGCGGTGTTCTCGAAGCGCTTGCCCGGCGGGACCGTGCCACCGGCACCGACGTTGAGGAGCAGGTTCGGCGAGCCCGTGCCGGGGCCGGTCACCACGTTCGGGGTCGCGGCGGCGACCAGGCCGTCGCGCACCTGGACGGGGGTGCTGCCCGGGTTCTGCGACAGGTAGAGCGCCGCTGCGCCGACCACGTGCGGGGTGGCCATCGAGGTGCCGGAGATGGTGTTGGTCGCGGTGTCTCCGGTACCCCACGAGGAGGTGATGGAGGAGCCCGGCGCGAAGATGTCCAGGACGGAGCCGTAGTTGGAGTAGCTCGCCTTGGCATCGGTGTTGGTGGTCGCGCCGACGGTGATGGCCTCGGCCACCCGTGCCGGGGACTTCGTCGATGCGTTCGTGGACTCGTTGCCCGCGGCGACGCCGTACGTGATGCCGGAGGCGATGGAGTTGCGCACGGCGGTGTCGAGCGCGGAGTCGGCGCCGCCGCCGAGCGACATGTTGGCGACGGCCGGCTTGACGGCGTTGGCGGTCACCCAGTCGATGCCCGCAACGACCTGGGCGGTCGTACCGGAGCCGTTGTTGTCGAGGACGCGGACGCCGACGATCTTGGCCTTCTTGGCCACGCCGTACGCACCGCCCGCGACGGTGCCGGCCACGTGCGTGCCGTGGCCGTGGCCGTCCTGGGCGGTGTTGTCGTTGTCGATGGCGTCGTAGCCGTAGGTGGCGCGGCCACCGAAGTCCTGGTGGGTGATGCGGACACCGGTGTCGATGATGTAGGCGGTGACGCCCTGGCCGGCCTGGTCGGGGTAGGTGTAGCTCTGGTTGAGCGGCAGCGCACGCTGGTCGATGCGGTCGAGGCCCCAGGACGGCGGGTTCGGCTGGGTCGCGTCGACGGTGAAGACACGGTTCTGCACGACCGACTTGACCGCCGGGTCGGCGGCCAGCTTCTTGGCCTGCGCCTCGGAGACCTCGACGGAGTAGCCGTTGAGGGCGGCGCTGTAGGTCTTGTCGATCCGCGCGCCGTACCGCTTCGCGACGGCCTTGCCGCTGTCGGCGGTGGACCGGGCCGCGGAGTCCTTCAGGGTCACGATGTAGCTGCCGGAGACGGTTCCGGCGGCACCGGCGTTCTCGATGACGCCCTGCGCGCCGCCGTCGGCCGCGGATGCGGGTAACGCGGCGGCCGCGCCGAGCGCGAGGGCCACGACGGCGGTCGCGCTGATGCCGGCGATCCTCCGGCGGGTGTGACGCATCACGGACATGTGGGGGGTCCTCCTCATGGGTGGTGCACTGCGGGGATGAGACGACGACCCGTAGGACATGTTCATGACAATGAGTCCAACAGGCGGCCGCCTTCGAAAGGTTGACCCACCTCCGGCTCACCCACAAGAGGCCGACGGACGCGTAACATCCTTGCCATGCCCCGGCCATGATTCAGCAAAGACGTGACGCACATGACGCGGGCACGGACCGGTCGGACCGTCCCCGGGACGGGGCGTGCGCCGACGCGCGGACACTGCACTCGCACTGCCCCGACCACGGTGGCCCCTGGGACCTCGATTTCACGCCGGATCCGGCCGCGGTGCCGCAACCGGCCGCCGAGCCGGACTCGCTCCCGGCGGTACGGGCCGGTGCCGCCCCTGCCTGGGCCGTTCTCGGTGTCGTTGGCGGAGGGGCGCACTCCGCCGGTTCCGCGGGCTGGGCGGGTTCACGCCAAGCCGGCTTCCCCGTGCCGATCCCGTCGTTCGCGGACCGGGGCCCGCAGAGGCTCTCGGCAGCGGCCCACGCGGGCGGGTCCGGAGCGGGCCACGGCGAGCGGCGGAGTCGCTCGGGGCTCCGGCGGAGGCGTCCGGAGCCCCGGCCGGGCCGAATTGTGAAACTTTCGTGCGGGGGCTCGGCCCTTCCCCCTGCGCGGCACGGCGTGGCCTCCCCCGGCCGGGGGAGGCGGGTCCCTCCGACGGGGGATGTGGCCGGTCGGAGGGACCTTCGAAGATGGAATTCCTGCTGGTGGAAAGGGGTTCCGGGGTGGAGCGGTGGGATCGGGTCGGGCGGAGAGCGGCCTACGGGGCGGCCTTGGCGCTGTTGCCGTACTTACTGATCAAGGTTTCGTGGGTGGCCGGCTCGCTCATGGGGGTGCTGCCGGTCGGCAGTGGCTTCGGCAAGGCGCAGTGGGTGGTGCTCAACACCGTCACGATCGGCATGGCGGCGATCGGGATCGCGTTGGGGCTCGCTCTGGTGCGGCCGTGGGGGATGCGGATACCGGGAGCGGCCGTCGTGTTCTGCGCGTGGGTGGGGTCGGGTTTCCTCGTTTCGATACTGCCGTTCGCCGTGCTCGGATCGCTCCTGGACGCGGGCGGGCCACCGGCCGGCGGCGCGGATCCGGCCGCACCGGCCGCGCCGGCGGATCCGGCCATGCCGGTGTGGGAGGGCGTACTGGTCCAGTTCAGCTTTCTGGGAATGGGGCTGGGGCTGGCCCTCGCGGTCCCCGCGTATCTGAGGCGGCGCTGGCCGCAGGCGTTCGCCGGGCGGGTCGGCGACGGCCCGCGCACGGCGCCGCTGTGGGCGGCCGCCCTCGGTACGGCGGTCGGACTGGCCTGGCTCTACTGGGCGGCCGGAGGCACGGTGGGAATCGCGCGCCCGGCGGAGCGGATCACGGACTGGTACGTGCTGGGGGCCGTCTCCGGGTTCTGGGCACTCGCCGGATCCGTCGCCGCCGGGATGATCGCCCGGACGCGGCCTGCCCGGTTGCCACGGTGGTTGCCGCTGGTGTTCGGCTGGGTGGGGTCGGGGTCGCTGTTCGCGTGGAGCGGCTGGAAGCTGCCCATCACGCTTTACATGGCATGGGCGGAACCGGTTGGCGCCGGCCGGCCCGAGGAACCTGTCGTCGCGATGGTGCTGCATCTCTGCGCGGTGGTGGCGGGCGCTGCGATGCTGCGGACACTCGTCCGCGGGATCCCCGGCGCACCCGGTCCGGGCGTGCCGGCAGGGCCTGGAGCAGCCGTCAGGTCCTGAGGTGCCGCCACTGGTCGCGGTACTCCTCGCCGCAGGACGCCTGCACCGCGGGACGGGCCGCCTCGCGCCCCTGCACCACCAGGCACTTGGTGTTGACGGTGCTGCGCAGCATGAAGTGCCCGGCCCCGGGGCCCCTCCCCCCGGGCGCCGGATCCGCGGCCCGGTCCGGGGCGGGCCGGGTATGGTCGCACCGACGAGGGGAAACCGATGACTTCAAGCACACCCGCAGCGGCCGGAGCCTTCTCCATCGGCGGTGAATTCCCGGTGTCCCGGCTCGGGTTCGGCGCCATGCGCCTGCCGACCGGAGCCGGTGCCGCGAGGGACGGCGCGATCGTGGTCGCCCGGCGCGCGGTCGAGCTGGGGGTCGGTCTGATCGACACCGCCCACCTCTACGGGTGGGGAGCCAACGAGGAACTCCTCGCCGAGGCCCTGCACCCTTACCCCGACGGCCTGTTGATCACCACCAAGGTGGGAGTCGTGCGGAACGACGGCCCCGAGGGCTGGAGCTACGACGCACGTCCGGACAGCCTGCGCGAGCAGGTCGAGCACGGACTGCGGCGGCTCCGTACGCAACGGATCGGTCTGCTCCAACTGCACCGGATCGACCCGGAGGTACCGGTCGCCGAACAGGTGGGTGCGCTGCGCGACCTCCAGCAGGAAGGGAAGATCGGGCACATCGGGCTGTCCGAGGTCACCGCCGCGCAACTCGCCGAGGCCCGGCGGACGGCCGAGATCGCGAGCGTGCAGAACCGCTACAACCTGCTGGACCGGGAGTACGAGCCCGTCCTGGAAGCGTGCGAGGCCGCCGGGATCGCCTTCCTCCCCTGGCGTCCCGTCGCCGCGGCAACACCCGCCCGCGCGATGGAACTTGATGCCATCGCCGCTGAAGCCGGCGCGACGACACCGCAGCTCCTGCTCGCCTGGCTGCTCGCCCGTTCCCCGGTCGTGGTACCGATCCCGGGCACGGCCTCGCTCGCCCATCTGGAGGAGAACGTCGCCGCGACGGACCTCCGGCTCAGCCGGGCGCAGCGGGCCGCCCTCGACCGTTTGGCCGTCTGACCGGCGTCCGGACCCCCGGTGCAGAGGCTGTCTAGAGGGGCGGACGCTGCGGGGTGCTGGCGACGCCGGACGCCCGGCCGCTCAGTTCGGCGTCGAGGGTCTGCTGGGCCGTGCGCATCGATTCGGCGTACTTCGGCTCGGCCATGCGCTGCCATGCCTGGTCCGGAGCGACCTCCTCGACCCGGCTCATCACCCACCAGATGTTGCCGAAGGGGTCCCTCACCCGACCTCCGCGGTCTCCCCACGCACTGTCGGCGGGCTCGGTGATCACCCGGGCTCCGTGAGCGACGGCAGCGGCCATCGCGGCGTCCGCGTCGGGCACGTAGACGCGCAGCAGGGAGGGCATCACCGGCCAGTCGGGCCGTCGGTCGAAGGCCAGCACGACCGTGTCGCCGACCCGGATCTCGCCGTGGCCGATGCTGCCGTCCTCGACCGACACCCGTGCGATCTCCTCGCCGTCGAAGGCCGCGGTGATGAAGTCGAGCAGTGCTCCGGTGTCGTCGGTGACGACCCACGGCGCGACGCTGGTGTAGCCCTCGGGTGCGGAGTGGTCCTGGTTCATCGGCCTCGTCCTCTTCCGTCGCTCCTCGTGACATCACCACCGTAGGCACGAATGAGGTCAGTTCCTGTCCTCCTTCGGGTGTGGATCCCGGACGTGTCGACGCGACCGGGTGTGTCGGTGGTGGCCGGGGTGCCTTCCGTCCGGCACGGTGGGCGCGGGCGGTGGCCGCCGCGTCCCGTGCGGCGGCCGCGCAGCGTGCGGGAGAGGTTCGCATGACCGAGAACGGCAGTTCCCCGACCAGCCGCCGCGCCCTCCTGCTGGCCGCCGGATCGGCCGGGGTCGCAGCGCTGACGGCGGCCTGTTCCGGCCCGGCCGGGACCCGAGGGGCGGCAGGGCAGCCGTCCGCGTCATCGTCCCTCTCACCGTCGCCGTCGCCCGGGGGCAGCACCCCGGCCTGTGTCCTCGCCGTGAAGGCGGGAGCCGGCCCGTACTACCTCGATCTGGACCGGGTCCGCTCGGACATCACGGAGGGCCGCAAGGGTGTGCCGTTCCGGCTGGACGTGACCGTGGTGCGGGTCTCGGCGGGCTGCCGGCCGGTCGCGGACGCCGCCGTCGACGTATGGCACGCCGACGCCTCGGGCGCCTACTCCACGGGCGGGGCCACCTTCCTGCGCGGTACGCAGGTCACGGACGGCGCCGGCCGCAGCACGTTCCGCACGATCGTGCCCGGCTGGTACGCCGGACTGGCACCGCACATCCACTTCAAGGTGCGGCCCGACAGCCGGACCGAGACGACCTCGCAGTTCTTCTTCCCCGAGGACCTCCTGGTGAAGGCGTACGCGCGCCCGCCGTACACCGACCGCCGCGCGCCGAAGCACCCCAATGCCCGCGACAGCCGCTACCGCGCCGCCGGAGCCGCGATGACGCTGGCCCTCGTCCCCGACGGTGACGGCTACCGCGCCGCGTACACCGTGGGAATCGCCTGACCTCAGAGCGTCGGAGCGTCAGAGCGCGAGGCCCTCGATGAGTTCGGCGCCGGGGAGCTGCGCGAACAGCTTCCCGGGGGCGATGAGCTTGCCGCGGCGGCGTCCGCTGCCGACGAGCACGTACGGCATGTCGGCGACCGCCGCGTCCACCAGGAGCGGCCAGCCCTCAGGCAGGCCCAGCGGGGTGATGCCCCCGTACTCCATGCCCGTCAGTTCCACGGCCGTCTCCATCGGCGCGAAGGAGACCTTGCGCGCACCCAGGCGGCGCCGGACGGCCCCGTTGACGTCCACCCGGCCGCCCGAGGGCACGAGACAGGCGGCGAGGGTGACCTCGCCGCCGCGCTTGGCGGCGACCACCACGCAGTTCGCCGACTGACCGAGCAGTTCCTGACCGTAGTGCGCGACGAAGGCTCCGGTGTCGGCGATCGCGGGGTCGGTGTCCACGTAGAGGATCTGCTCGGCGGGCACGTCCCCGGCCCAGCCGCCGACCGCTGCGGCCACGGGCGGGGTGAGTTCCGCAAGGCAGTCGGGTGCCGGCAGGGCGTTGTCGAAGGGCCCGATGGGAGCGCGCATGCCCGCACGCTAACACGGCCCCCTCACGCCCCTGGGGGCCGTCCGCCCGCGCCCGTCACCGGGTGAGCGGGGTGTCGCCCGACCCGTCAGCCGACCTGGATCCCGATGACGCAGGTGTCGTCGTCCGTGTCGGACCGGCTCTCGGCGAGGAGCCGGTCCAATTGGCGGTCCAGGTCTCCGGCGCAGGCGGCCGCCGCGTTCACGAGGTGACCGAGGGAGTCCTGCACCGAGGAGTCCCGCCGCTCCACCAGGCCGTCCGTGAACATCAGCAGGGTGTCGTCCTGTTCGAGCTGCACCTCCCGCTCGGCGTACGTCACCTCGGGGAGGGCGCCGAGCAGCAGCCCCTCGATGAGCGGGAAGGCCTCGGCCTCGCCGCCGCGGACGAGTACGGGCGGCAGGTGCCCGGCCCGCGCCCACCGCATCACCCTGGTGCGGGGGTCGAAGAGTCCGCAGACCGCGGTGGCCGTCACGTGCTTGGCGAGGTGGTGGGTGACCGTGTTCAGCCAGGAGAGCAGCTGGGCGGGGCCCGCTCCGGTCACTGCGAGGCCGCGCAGGGCGTTGCGCAGGACGACCATGCCGGTGGCGGCCTCGATGCCGTGTCCGGCGACGTCGCCCACGGACAGCATGATCAGCCCGGAGGGCAGGACCACGGTGTCGTACCAGTCGCCGCCGACGAGCGACTCGGTCTCCGCGGGCCGGTAGCGGACGGCCACGCGCAGGCCGGGCGCCTCGATGGCCGGCGGGGTGGGGGGCATGATGGCGTGCTGGAGCTGCAGGGCGAGCCGGTTGCGTTCGGCGGACTCGGCCTCGCTGTGGGCGAGTTGGTCCCGGGTCGCGGCCAGGGCGACCTCGGTCCAGTGCTGCGCGGAGATGTCCTGGTAGGCGCCGCGGACGGCGTGGAGCCGCTGGTCGGCGTCGAGGACGGGCTCGGCGACGACGCGGATGTGGCGGGTGATCCCGTCGGACCGCCGGAGGCGGAGATTGACGGATGCCGGACGCCGGTAGCGCAGCACGGCGCGCAGGAAGCGGCCGAGGGCGGCGGAGTCGTCGGGGTGGGCGTAGCCGGGAAGTTCCCGCAGCCGTACGGGCGGTGCGGTGGCCGGGAGTCCGTGGAGCGCGTACAGCTGCGCGTTCCAGGTGGTCTCGCCGGTGCTGAGGTTCTCCTCGAAGCCTCCGATCCGGCCCAGTCGCTGGGCGTGCTGGAGGAGGTCGGCCAGTCGCGCCGTCTCGTCCTCGACGCGCCAGATCAGCAGGACGGCCGCGCCGTGCCGGCTGACGCTGATGTCGGCGACCGAGGTGAGGGGGATCTGGTCGACGAGCGCGGTCAGGCTCATGCGTTCGGCGCGGAAGGGCTCACCCGTCGCGTGGACGTGCTCGACGATGTCGAACAGTCCTCTCTCGCCGGCCGCCATCGGGTAGGCCTCCAGCAGCAGTGCTCCGTTCACGTCGCCGCGCCGGCGCCCGGCGGGGTCGACGAACCTGCTGCTGGCATGGCGGATGCGGAAGTCGGTCAGCCGGCCCTCGGGGTCGAGCACCGGGGTGAGGACCACGGCGGGATCGTGCAGGCCCTCGGCGAGGTCGATCAGCTCGACGACGTCCGGGAGCACCGCTTCGGGGATGCCGGGATCGCCGGGGGGTGCGGCGTCCATGGTGCGGGCGCACAGTTCGGCGAGGGCTTCGACCTGGCGCTCGATCTGCGGGGGTTGCGGTGCCAGGGGCTGCGGCCAGCAGATCTCCAGGACTCCGTGTATCCGTCCGCCGGTCCCGGCGGGTACGGCCATCCGTCCGCCGTCGGGCCATTGCAGGTGGCCGATCGAGGGAAGTCCCTCGCGGTTCAGGCGGGCGAGCGCGACCAGGCGGCGCTCGCGCAGCGCGAGCCGGGCGACGGTGGAGACACCGGGGGGCACGTGGCACCAGCGGGCGGCCTCCCCGGGCATGAACCCGGCGTGCCCCGCGAGGGCCAGGGAGCCGTCGGGGGCCGCGCTCCACACGGCGACGGCGACCGCTCCCAGGGGCCCCAAAGCGTTGGTCAGGAGGGACCCGGCCACCGCCTGGGTGTCGGCGGCCGCGGCCAGGACCCCGCTCTCGGCGGTGCGCAGCCGTACCGCGACGGCGGTGGACCGCTCGGCGGGTTCCGGGGTGCCGGTGCGCTCGACGAACTCGGCCGCGACCTCACTGACGTGGTCGTGGGCAGCCTGGTTGACGATGTCGGCGGCGAGTTCGAGCGGGGACAGTCCGGTCTCGCGGGACAGTTCGTCGAGCTGCCGGGCCGCAGCGGCGGGGGTGCAGCTCAGCTGTCCGATCAGGATGCCCTTGGCCAGCTCGACCAGGGCCCTGCCGTCGGCGGCGGCCTGCGCCTCCCGCACCTCGCGGCGCAGCCGTTCGACGGTGGCGACCAGGCGCCCCAGGGGTGTGGGGGCCTGGTGCGGGGCGGCGCCGCGGCACGGCTCCCCGACCACCGCTTGCGGCGACCGCGCATCGTCGTGCTGCTGTGTGTCGGGGGTGCTCACCGTGCTGCCGGCTCCTTGCTGTGACGGCCGTGGCCCGGTGGGGCGGGCCACGGGGGACGTGCTCGGGCGGACGGGGCGGTGGGGGTGGCCGGGGCGGTGGGGGCGCACGGGGTGGACGGAGCGGTCTGAGCGGGCGGGGCGACCTGAGCGGCCGGTGCGGCGGTCATGCGGTGAGCCAGTGCCGGACGCGGGCGATGAGGTCATCGGCGTCGACCGGCTTGGTCACGTAGTCGCTGGCTCCCGCGGCGAGGCTCTTCTCCCGGTCGCCCGGCATGGCCTTGGCCGTGACGGCGATGATGGGCAGCCCCGAGTAGGCCGGCATGCGCCGGATCTCGGCGGTCGCCGCGTAGCCGTCCAGTTCGGGCATCATCACGTCCATCAGGATCAGGTCGACGCCCTCGTTGCGGGTGAGCGTCTCGATGCCCTTGCGCCCGTCCTCCGCGTGGAGGACGCGGATGCCGTGCAGTTCCAGCACGCCGCTGAGGGCGTACAGGTTGCGCGCGTCGTCGTCGACGACGAGGACGGTGCGTCCGGCCAGGCCGTCGTCGAGCACGTGCGTGGTCTGCCGGCGGTCCGCCTCCCCGTGGGCGAGGGGCAGTACGTCGCCGGGCCGGTCGGCGGACAGGTGCAGCACGATGCGTTCCCGGAGCTCGTCCAGGCTCGACAGCAGTTCCAGCCGGCGTGACACGGCCCGTTCCCGCAGCGCCCGCTCCTGCCCGGTCTTCAGGCGGGGGTTGTTGTGCGCGAGGACCGGGAGGGAGGAGAGCGCCGGGTCCCCGTCGAGCGCGTCGAGGAAGCGCAGGGCCTCGCCGTCCGGCATGTCGAGTTCGAGGACGACGCAGTGGAAGGAGTTCGACGCCAGGGCGGCGGCGGCCTCCAGCGAGCTCGTGGCATTGACCACCTGGAGGCCCTCGCGGTGGTCCCCGGGCGGCTGGTGGCCGGGGGCGAAGTCCCGGTCGGCGCTCTCGGCGACGAGGGAGAGCAGGCCGTTGGGACGTTCCTCGATCACCAGCAGCCGGCGGGCCTGGCGCTGCGGCGGAACGGGGGTGACGGCCGGGCCCGCGCCGCCCACCGGAGCGGAGGGTCCGGCGGCAGTGGACCGCCGGGCCGCCGCGGGGGTGTCGGTGGCGGGTTCGTCCTCGTAGTCCTCCCGGCTCACCGGCAGGTAGAGGGTGAAGGTGCTGCCCTGCCCCGGTGTGCTCTCCGCGGTGACGGCGCCGCCGAGCAGTTGGGCGATCTCGCGGCTGATGGAGAGGCCGAGGCCGGTGCCGCCGTACTTGCGGCTGGTGGTTCCGTCGGCCTGCTGGAAGGCTCCGAAGACGGACTCCAGCTGCTGTTCGGGAATCCCGATGCCCGTGTCCCGTACCCGGAAGGCCAGCATGGGCGCGCGGCCGGTGAGCCCGGCGGGGACCTCGGGGCCCGCGGCCGGTTCGATCCGCAGCTCGACGCCGCCGCGCTCGGTGAACTTGACGGCGTTGGAGAGCAGGTTGCGCAGGATCTGGCGCAGCCGCGCATCGTCGGTGAGCAGGTCGGCCGGGGCGTCGGGGGCGGTGGTGACGGTGAAGTCGAGGCTCTTCTGCGTGGTCAGCGGGCGGAAGGTGGCCTCGACGTACTCCAGCAGCTGCGGCAGGTGCACCCGCTCGGGGTTGATGTCCATCTTCCCCGCCTCGACCTTCGAGAGGTCGAGGATGTCGTTGATCAGCTGCAGCAGGTCGGAGCCCGCCGAGTGGATGACGCCCGCGTACTCGACCTGCTTCGGGGAGAGGTTGCGGGTCGGGTTCTGTGCGAGCAGCTGGGCGAGGATCAGGAGGCTGTTGAGCGGTGTCCGCAGCTCGTGGCTCATGTTGGCCAGGAACTCCGACTTGTACGTGGAGGCGCGCGACAACTGCTGGGCGCGGGTCTCCAGTTCCTGCCGGGCCTGTTCGATCTCCAGGTTCTTGGCCTCGATGTCGCTGTTCTGGCTGGCGAGGAGGGCCGCCTTCTCCTCCAGCTCCGCGTTGGAGCGCTGCAGTTCCACCTGCTGGACCTGCAGTTCCTCCGAGCGGGCCTGGAGCTCCCCGGTCAGCCGCTGGGACTCCTCCAGGAGTTCGTCGGTGCGGGCGTTGGCGACGATGGTGTTGACGTTGACGCCGATGGTCTCCATCAACTGGCCGAGGAAGTCGCGGTGCACGGGGGTGAAGGCGGAGAAGGAGGCGAGCTCGATCACGCCCAGGACCTGGTCCTCCACCACGATCGGCAGGATGATCAGGCTGCCCGGGGTGGTGTGGCCGAGGCCCGAGGAGATGACGTAGTCGCCGGGGACCCGGTCGGTGGCGATGATCCGGTGGCTGCGTGCGGCCTGCCCGACCAGGGACTCGCCGAGGGCGAAGCCGACGCCCAGGGCGGTGCCGGCGGGGCGGCCGTAGGAGCCGACCAGGGTGAGTACGGTGCCGTGGCGTCCTTCTTCGGCGAGGTAGAAGGCGCCGTACTGGGCGGCCACCAGCGGCGTCAGCTCGTCCATGACGAGCTCGGCGACGACGGCGAGGTCCCGGTGGCCCTGCATCAGGCCGGAGATGCGGGCGAGGTTGGACTTGAGCCAGTCCTGTTCCTGGTTGGCCCGGGTGCTCTCGCGCAGCGAGCCGACCATGGAGTTGATGTTGTCCTTGAGTTCGGCGACCTCGCCCGAGGCGTCGACGGTGATCGAGCGGGTCAGGTCGCCCTCGGCGACCGCGCTGGCGACCTCGGCGATGGCCCGGACCTGCCGGGTCAGGTTGCCGGCCAGCTCGTTGACGTTCTCGGTCAGGCGCTTCCACGTGCCGGAGACGCCCTCGACCTCGGCCTGGCCGCCGAGCCGGCCCTCGCTGCCGACCTCGCGGGCGACCCGGGTGACCTCGGCGGCGAAGGCGGAGAGCTGGTCGACCATCGTGTTGATGGTGGTCTTGAGCTCCAGGATCTCCCCGCGCGCGTCCACGTCGATCTTCTTGGACAGGTCGCCGTTGGCGACGGCCGTCGTGACGAGGGCGATGTTGCGGACCTGGCCGGTGAGGTTGTTCGCCATGGAGTTGACGTTGTCGGTGAGGTCCTTCCAGGTGCCCGCGACGTTGGGCACCTGGGCCTGGCCGCCGAGCCGGCCCTCGGTGCCGACCTCCCGGGCCACCCGCGTCACCTCGTCGGCGAACGCGGACAGGGTGTCGACCATCGTGTTGATGACGCCGGCCAGTGCGGCGACCTCGCCCTTCGCCTCGACCATGATCTTCTGCGAGAGGTCGCCGCGGGCGACGGCCGTGGCCACCTGGGCGATGGACCGCACCTGGCCCGTCAGGTTGGACGCCATGACGTTGACGTTGTCGGTGAGGTCCTTCCAGGTGCCGGAGACGCCCTTGACGTCCGCCTGGCCGCCCAGCCGGCCCTCGGTGCCGACCTCCCGGGCCACCCGCGTCACCTCGTCGGCGAACGCGGAGAGCTGGTCGACCATCG
>NZ_JBSGXU010000017.1:0-77232 GCF_053610205.1 Streptomyces sp. NPDC054932
GGCCCCGGACCGCTCCCCCGCATCACGGGCGCAGCAGGCTCGCTCGGCTCATGCGAGCGCGGCGTGATCCTCGGATCAGATGACGCCCTGCGCCAGCATCGCGTCCGCGACCCGCTCGAAGCCGGCGATGTTCGCGCCCGTGACGTAGTCGCCCGGGGCGCCGTACCGCTCGGCGGTCTCGTGCGCGACGGCGTGGATCGAGCGCATGATGGCGGCGAGCTCGTCCTCCACCCGCTGCGCGCTCCAGGCCACCCGGCCGGCGTTCTGGCTCATCTCGAGGGCGCTGACCGCGACCCCGCCCGCGTTGGCGGCCTTGCCGGGCCCGAACGCGACCCCGGCCTCCTGCAGGATCCGTACGGCCTCGGGAGTGGTCGGCATGTTGGCGCCCTCGGAGACCGCCTTGACCCCGCCCGCGACGAGCGTACGGGCGTCATGCACGTCCAGTTCGTTCTGCGTGGCGGAGGGGAAGGCGATGTCCGCCGGCACCTCCCAGACCCGACCACCGGGCACGAACCGCGCCGACGATCCGCGCCGCTCCGCGTAGTCGCTCACGCGACCGCGCTCGACCTCCTTGACCTGCTTGAGCAGCCCGAGGTCGATGCCCTTGTCGTCGATGACGTAGCCCTGGGAGTCCGAGCAGGTCAGCGGGTTCGCGCCGAGCTGCTGGAGCTTCTCGATCGTGTACAGCGCGACGTTGCCGGAGCCGGAGACCACCGCGGTCAGCCCGTCCAGCGACTCGCCCCGGACCTTCAGCATCTCGGCGGCGAACAGCACACTGCCGTAGCCGGTCGCCTGCGGCCGGATCGCGGAGCCGCCCCAGCCCTGCCCCTTGCCGGTCAGGACGCCGGCCTCCCAGCGGTTGGTGATGCGGCGGTACTGGCCGAAGAGGTAGCCGATCTCACGGCCGCCGACGCCGATGTCCCCGGCGGGCACGTCGGTGTGCTCTCCGATGTGCCGGTGCAGCTCGGTCATGAAGGACTGGCAGAACCGCATGACCTCGGCGTCGGACTTGCCGTGCGGGTCGAAGTCGCTGCCGCCCTTGCCGCCGCCGATCCCGAGGCCGGTCAGGGCGTTCTTGAAGATCTGCTCGAAGCCGAGGAACTTCACCACACCGATGTCCACCGACGGGTGGAAGCGCAGGCCGCCCTTGTACGGGCCGAGCGCACTGTTGAACTCGACGCGGTAGCCGCGGTTGACCTGGACCCGGCCCCGGTCGTCCTGCCACGGGACGCGGAAGAGGATCTGCCGCTCGGGCTCGGTGAGCCGCTCCACCAGGGCCACGGCCGGGTCGGCGTACTCGGGCCGGACGGTGAAGACGGGAGCCAAGGTCTCCAGGACCTCCCGTACCGCCTGGTGGAACTCGGGCTGCGCGGGGTTGCGACGTTCGATCTCGGCCCGCAGTGCTTCCAGCCGGTCCTTCGAGTCCTTCACGTGTGTCCCTCCAGGGAGTGCGCGGTGCGTAGACAACGGCAGGTGCATGGTCTCGGCGGGGCCGCGAGTACCGGTGGATTCCGAGTGCAGCGCGCTCCGAACACGCATTTTCGGAAAACCTTTTCCGGAGGGCAGCCCCTTTGCGGAGGCTACCGCGCACGGCGCTGCTCTGGGAAAAGCTTCTGTCCCGCGGACAAAAAAGCGACCCGAACGCCGGTGTGTGGCGGGCTGCCGCGAGCAGCGCGCATCTTCGCGAAATCCCACGCGGCAGCAGATGCAAACGGCGGGGACAGTACAAGGCCCGCCTCACTCGGACCGGCGGTGCGGAAGCCGGGGACCCGTCGGCGCCGGTCGCTCCGGTGGCGGTCTTCTGTGCGTCCGAGCGGGCCGCGGAGGCGGGGAAGTCCCTCATTGCCGAGGCGGCGTTCGCCGCCACTCGCCGTCCGTCGATCAGCTCACCTCGCCGTACCAGCCCTGGTAGGAGCCGCCGTTGCAGGTCAGGATGCGGATGCCTTGGGTGACGCTGCCGTCGAGGCACCTGCCGGACTGGTGATGCCGCAGTTCGCCGTCGAGGGCGGAGTCCCACTTCTGGTAGGAGCCGCCGTCGCAGGTGACGAGGCGTACGCCCTGGCTGAGGCTGCCGTCCAGGCACTTGCCGGACTGGGCGTGCAGCAGGGAGTACCCGCTGTAGGTCCACCTCTGGTAGATACCACCGTCGCAGGTGACGAGGCGTACGCCCTGACTGAGGCTGCCGTCCAGGCACTTGCCGGACTGGCTGTGGATCACGGAGCCGGAAGTCGCGGCCTGCGGTGCTGCCTGGGTCGGTGTCACCGCCGCGGCGGTGGTGAGGGCGACTGCCGAAGCCGCGACGGCCCATCGCATCGACGCTCGGCCGAGTTCCCGCTTGATCATGTATCGCTCGCTTGTTCTCGCAGGTGCATGGACATCCCGGAGTCTCAGTCCCCGGGCCCACCGACGTCGATCCGTTTCGGCCTCGCCCGAATGTTCAAGATCAAAGGACATGCACCGACGCAAAGCTGTGGCTGGGCACGGCGCGCGGCCTGCGTGAACAGCCTCAACGCACGGCACCGGCCGCCCCGCTCGCCCGTCACCAACCGGGTCACCACCGAGCGCGCAGCACACCGTCCCTGTCGGGCAGCACGGCACAGAGCAGCGGGTGGCGTTCGTCGTGGTACCCGGGCAGGGCGCAGGCCGCACGCGCGTCGGCCACCAGGGCAGCGAGCTGCTCGTACTCGGTGTCGTCAACGAGCGCCGCGCTGATCGTCCCGTCCTGCGCCTCCCAGACGAACTCCACGGATCCCTCCTCGGGCAGCGCGGCGAGAACCGCCCCGACATCGGGGGTCAGGTCGGGCCAGACGGTCAGCACGGCACGCGGGCCGAGACCGGCGCGCACCGCGTCGAGGTTCTCCGCCGTGAGGCGGTGCCAGCGCGTGGCGTTGCGGACGTGGCCCTCCTCCAGGAGCGCCGTCCGCCGTGAGGCCAGCGCCGTGCGCATACGCGCCCAGAAGTCCTCGTCGGCGGCCTCGGTCACTTCCGGTTCATCAAGTTCCGCTGCGTAGGGGGAGCCCGTCAGGGGTTCCGGGAAGAGGCCGAGTTGGTGCGTACGGGCCACGGCGTCCGCGCAGGGCCGGTCGCTGCCCACATATACGTACTGGTCCCACCCGACGTGCACGGTGAACACGTCCCCCACTTCCAGCCGGCACCAGGCGCCCTGGTCTCGGAGCATGGCCCGGACCAGCTCCAGGGCGACCGGAAGGGAAACCTCGGCCCCGTCGTGGTAGCCGGTGAGGTCGGGCGGGAAGAGCTCGCCGAGGCCGTGTCCCTCGACCGGCGGCTCCGCCCCGAAGTGGACGAAGCCGGTGACCGCGGGCTCGCGGATCTCCAGCCTGTCGATGCCCGAGGCCTCCGCGAAGGCGGCGATCGCCGCCAGGTACGCCGCTTCGACCGGCCCCCGGTCACTGACCGAGTCCTCTGCGCCGTTGTAGTACCCGTGTTCGTCGCGGTCGGCCGGGTCGTACTTGGTGATCCGGTGGACGAAGGCCGGCGGCATGGTGCTCCCTGGACGCTCAAAGGGCCAGCGTAGCTCCCGGTCCCGCCGCGGAAGCAGACGGTCCAACAGCAGAACGCGACCTGCACCGTCTTCGGCCCGGCCGGTGCGTTCGGGGCGACGAGGCATGGCCCCGCATCGGCGGAGCGGAAAGCGGAGACCCGCCACACCATCCCAGATCGGCCCGCCCGACCACTCCCCCGGCCCGTAGTCCGGCCCCAAGGTACGGTCTTCATGTGATCTATCTGATCGGCGGCCCGCCCCGGGTGGGCAAAAGTACCCTGGCGTGGATGCTGCTCGAGCGAGAGGGCCTCCCGGGGTGCCCGACCGACGCCCTGGTGTCGATGCTGCAACGCGCTGCCCCCGAGCACGGCGTGCGGCACGGTACGCATCCGGACAAGGCAGCGCTCGCCCAGCCGTTCCTCATCGAGTTCATCCGTGCAGCTGCGGAGGCTCTCGACGACTCCGATCCCGAGGACGGTTATGTGGTCGAGGGCGACATCGTCACACCGGCGGCGACGGCCGCCGCCGGTCTCGGGATACCACTGACCTCTGTCTTCCTCGGAAACACCGAGCTGACCCCCGAACATCTGCGGGCCGCCCCGGACTGGCTCGAGGGGTCCGATGACACCACCTACCGGGAGATCGCCGCGTGGGTCAGGGAGCGGAGCGCTGCCCTGCGCGAAGCGTGTACGGCCGGCGGGCACGTCTACGTCGAGTTGGGGAACGGCTACGAGCAGGGCATCGAGCGGGCCTATTCGGCGTTGTTGGGGAGGGCCTGACCGTCCGACGTCAGTCAGCAGCCTCGAAGCAGACGCAGGGCACGAGCGGGGCAGGTCAGGGAACGGTGACGATGAGCACCTGGCCGTGCGCGGACAGGTGTTGTGCGTCCTTCATGCTGGTGACCCAGCTGGTGAGGGCGTAGCGGCCGCGCTCGAGGGGTATCCCGATGACCGCGCTCCGGCCCGGGGAGAGCGGTGGCGTGCCCAGCTGGGCGGCCAGGTCGAAGGGCTCGGGCGTCTTCCGGATGTCCTGGAAGTACCTCTGGATGTCTGCCTCGGTGACGGATTCGTCCGTGAGGGGGTACACCGCGAGCTCGTCGACCTGCCCGCGCATCGCGTTCACGTAGCGCAAGGGCCGGTCCCGGCGCATGCGTCCCTCCAGGACGAAGCGCGGGCCCCGCTCCGTGTCGACGGCGGTGACGGTGGCGGAGGGACGCGGGCGCCCGGCTCCGGCGTCGTCCGCCGCGTGGAGGAGGAGCGGGCGGACGTACTCCGCGCCGGGGAGCGGGTTGCGTCCGATGTACGGCCCCTCGAAGTCCTTGTACTCCAGGACGAGGTACGGGCCGGGCGGCAGCCACGCGGTGAAGGACGAGTGCGAACCGCGAACCGCCATGGCGCCACCGAACAGCTCGGCGTCGGCCATCAGATCCTTGGACGCCTGAATGACCTGCTCCGGACTGTCCTTCTCGAAGACGTCGCGCAGGTGCCTGCGGAAGGCGGCCTCACCGACGCCACGGCGGAGTCGGGCGATGCCGACGTTGCCGGTACGGGTACTGGTCGTCCGTACCCGGAAGGTCACCGCGCCGGCGGTCGCGGTTGGCGGCGAGCTGAACCCGTCCTCGCCGGTCACGATGTCGAGCGGCTCGCGCCGCCGCGCCGGCGACCCTGCGCCTGTGAGCACGACAACTCCCGCCGCCGTGCCTGCGGTCAGAAGACCGCGCCTGGTCCACGTCCTCATGATCTGCTCCTCTGCTTGCTGTGGCGTCGGATGGTCGTGTGCCTCGTACGGGTTGGCGCTGACCGCTGAGCGCTGACCGCTCCGGGGTGGCGACCGGCCGGGCGTGGGCGGGCGGGGACGCCGCGTGAACCGTGCTGCGGTGCGCCGGGAGTTCACTGGACCGGCCAGGCGAACGGGTGGCTCACCAGGTGGTACTGGAGCAGCATGCTCGCCATCGTGACCGCGGCCGCCGCCGTGACGGTGAACAGGATGCGGCCGGTGACGCCCCACCAACTGCGGAGCCAGGCCGCGATCGCCCCCGCCACCACGGCCGGCGTCAACGCCACGAGCGCCGAGCCCAGCATCGTCACGGTGGACAGCAGCGGCGATCCCAGTGGCACCGTTTCCATCATCGCGTTGCCGTCCGAGACGACCGCGGCGAGTGCGGTCGTGAACGCGGCCGCGATCAGCCCGGTCGCCGAGGCCGTGGCACGTGCGGCTCGCGCCGCGGGAGGGTGCACGGGCCGGCCCCGAAGCCGCCGTACCAGGGCAGTCACGGGAACGGCGATCGCGGCGAGGGTCAGAGCGCCCGTACTGATGGCGAGCGTTCCCAGATGCAGGGCCGGGGACTGGCGCCATGTCAGCTTCTCGTACGCGGTCGACGGCACCGCCGACGAGACGAGCACGCCGCCGTGGGCGAAGGCCAGCGTTGCGCGGTTCCCGCCGCGCTCTCGGAACAGGCCGTCGCCGAGCGCGAGCCAGCTCTGTTCGGTCCGGCCGGGGTCGAGGGAGAGCCCGGTGGTGCGCAGCCCGTTCCTGCCGTCCTTCCGAACGGTGACGCTCGTGACCAGGCCCTCCACCGCCATGAGGCTGGTGCGGCTGACCCGCGCCGGGCGGTAGGTGCCGGTGTAGGAGTCGAGGGACGGATCGGTCGCGGCGGCCGGGGCTTCGGATGCGGGTTCGTCGTCCGGAACGAGGGCGTCCACGATCCGGTTGATCAGGTCCTTGCCGTCCCAGGAGGCTCGTCCGTCCGTGCCGTCACCGTTGAAGACGACGAACACACCCGTGTCGTGGCCGGGGATGAGGAGCAGGTTGGAGTGGAAGCCGGGGATGTCGCCGTCCTTGAACCAACCGGTGTGCCCACCGCGCCGCCACTCCTCGAATCCGTAGCCCAGGCCGGGCATGCGGGGATCCTGCCGGTGGTGCACCCGCTGCATGAGGCGGTTCTCCGCTGAGTCGTCGGTGAGCTGCCCGGTCATCCAGCGGCCCATGTCGGCGGCGGTGCTGACCGCACCGGGCCCGGCCGGGCTCCACGCGCCGTACTGGCCCTCGTCCTGCGTCCAGCCGGACTTGCCGCTGGGGCGGTAGCCGCGGGCGAGGTCGGCAGCGATCGCTGCCGGCTGAGGCTGGGCGAAGGTGGAACGAGTCATGCCCAGGGGGCCCAGGATGTGCTCGGCGACGTAGTCGGGGAAGGTCCGGCCGGAGACGTCGGCGACGAGTTGGCCCGCGAGCGCGTAGCCGTAGTTGTCGTAGGCGGCGGTCGTGCCCGGGGCGCGGACCCGCGGCGGACGACGTGTCACGACGCTTTCGGCGAGAGGTTCGACGTCGTTCGCAGCGGCTCTGTTGCGGCCTACGAGGTCACTGTCGAAACCCGCGGTATGGGTGAGGATGTGGTCCAGGGTGACGGGGCGTCCGGGGTACGTGTCGGGGACGGCGAGCGCACGGAGGTGGTCGTTCACGTCCGCCTTCGGGTCGATCTCCCCCTTGGCGACGAGCTGGGAGGCGGCCTGTGCCGTGAACAGCTTGGCGAGCGAGCCGAGGAAGAAGCCGGTCCGGTGCGGGTCCACCGGGGTTCGGGTGCGGACGTCGGCGACACCGTAGCCCTTGGCCACGACGGTCCGGCCGTCGACCACGACGGTGACGGCCGCACCGGGGATGCGGTCGTCCTCCAGGTAGCCGGCGACGGCCGCGTCGATGAGGGAATCCAGACGGGGCGGAGCCGCCGCGTGCGCGGGGGCCGCGGCGGAGAGCAGCGCGGCAGAGGTGATCGTGATCGTGGCGGCCATCGTGGTCAGGGTCCGTGTCGACGTCGTGCGCATACGTGGACGATCTCGTTCGGGGACCGGTCGGCGGCAGTGCGAGGCACATCGGCCGATGTGTATTTCACATGGGTGGGGCGCGCGCGGTGTGCGGGCGTACGTCTAACGTGACCCCATGACCGGGTGGAGCTGGGCATTACGGCGCGGGCGGGGGCCCAGGGGCACCGAGCCGGGAGGTGGGGAGTCCACGGGCTCGACGGGCGAGCCGGCCGACGGCCCGGCCCCGAAGGACCACCGCCCGGGATCCGGCCCCTTCACGGATGCGGATGCCGATGCGGATGCCGATGCTGCTGCGGACACCGACTCCGACTCGGGTCCGACGCCGACGGTCGTCTCGGTGATCCTCGTCGTCGTCATTCTCGGATTCTCCTTCGAACCCGGTGTCGTCCTTCCGCGCCCGGCCGCCGTGCCGATGGTGCTGCTCCAGCTGGCCACCTGCCTGCCATCGACCCGGCGGCTGCGCGGGGCCTGGACCCTCGCCGCGCAGGTCCTGCTCGCGCCCTGGTCCGGGCTACCCGGTTTCCTGGCCGCCTCCGTGCTGCTGGTCGTCGAACGGCCCGTCCGATGGCCTCTGTTCACGGTCGTCGTGCTGGCGGCCGGGCCGCTCGCGCACGGCGACGGAAGTGTCCATTCCGTCCTCAACGGCATCGGTAACGCCCTCGCCCACGGATTGATCATCTACGCCCTGACCCGGCTCACCGACCTCTACGCCGAACTCCGCACCACGCGTGGCGAACTGGCGGAAGCCCTGGTCACGGCCGAACGGGAGCGCGCCGGGCGCCACCTGGACGCGGTGCTGGGTGCGGCCCTGGCGGAGATCACCCGGCTGGCCGGGCAGGGTACGCGGGCGGCGGAAAAGCTCGTGAGGGTCGCGCGGGCGGCGACGGAGCGCGTACGGGCCACGTCTCCCGCACAATCGGCCGACGGGGCGGACCTCCCGTCGGGTGCCCTGGCGCCCCGGCTGGTGTGGCCCATCGTGGTCGCCACCCACGTCGAGTACCTGATCGTGGGCACGGCGTTCCTGCTCGGTGCCGGCGTGTGGGGTGGGCAGTTTTTCGCGTACGCGGCCGCGCTGGCGGCCGTGGTCGGACTGCAGGCGTACCACTCCCGGCCACGTCCGCCGGGCGGGCGTCCCCCGTACGTCGCGTGGACACTGGGCGTGCAGCTCACCCTCTCCCTGGGCGTGCTGGCCGCTCCGGACGGGCCGTACCCTCAGCTGGTGGGTTTCGCGGCGGCCTCGGTGCTGATCGTCCTTCCCGGCCGCACCGCCTGGCCGGCGGCCGGGGCGCTGACGGCGGTGGCGGCGATCGTGATGCTGCTGCGGACGGACGGGCCCGGGGTTCGGGGCACCGCGCTCCTCCTGCTGGACATCGCGGTGATCGCCCTGGTCTTCTACAGCCTCGCCCTGCTCACCGGCCTTGTCCACCAGGTGCGGGAGGCCCGCGGAGCACTGGCAGTACTGGCCGTGGCGCGAGAGCGCCGGCGCATCGCCCGGGACGTCCACGACCTGCTGGGCTACGGGCTGTCGGCCATTGCCCTGAAGGGCGAACTGGCGGTCCGCGACCCCGACCGGGAGCGGGCGGACCGTCATCTGGCCGATGCGGCGGCGCTGGCTGACCGGGCTCTGGCGGACCTCCGGGCGATCCCGGGGGAAGGCCCGAAGATCACGCTGACCGAGGAAGTGGCCTCCGCCCGGGAGGTACTGGCCGCCGCGGGCGTCGCCGTACGGATACGGGGCGAGTCGGACGAAGTGGACGGAAGGTCGGAGGCACTGTTCGCCACGGTGTTGCGCGAGGCGGTCACGAACGTACTGCGCCACGCGGTGGGAGCTCGCCGGTGCGAGGTGGATTTCGGCCCCGGCCGGCTGCGGGTGGCCGACGACGGCCGTGTGGTTCCCCAGCCGCCGGGGGAGCAAGGAGGCCGAGCGGGTACCGGCGGCAACGGGCTGAGGAATCTGCGTGAGCGCGCGGCCGCACTCGGCGGGGTCCTGGAGGCCGGGCCGGCCCCGCACGGCCGCGGCTTCGTCCTGACCGTCCGTCTGGAATCCGCTCCTGTCTCCGCCGCCGGATGAGTGTGTGTCAGTCCAGCCAGCCGTGCTCGCGGGCGATCCGCACCGCGTCGAGCCGGTTGCGGGCATCGAGCTTGGTGACGGCCGCACCGAGGTAGTTCCGTACGGTGCCCTGCGTGAGGTGCAGATCGCGGGCGATCTCGTCGAGTTCGGCGCCTGCGGCAGCCAGTCGCAGCACATCGGTTTCGCGTGGGGTGAGCGGGCTCCCCTTGGCGGTGAGCGCCGCAGCAGCCAGTTTGGGGTCGATGACGTGCTCCCCGGCCGCCACGCTGCGGATCGCTGCGGCAAGCCGATCCGGCTGGGCGTCCTTGAGCATGAACCCGCCCACCCGGGCGGCGAGTGCCGATCTCAGCGCCTCGGGTCGGGCCAGTGCAGTGAGGATCAGGATCCGGCAGCCGGGAAGTGCGGCTCCGAGGTCGCGGGCGGCGGAAAGCCCGTCGGCGCCGGGCATGTCCAGGTCGAGCACCGCGACGGTGGGGTGGTGGGTGAGGGCAGCGGGGACGACGGCGTCCCCGCGGGCCACCTCGGCCACGACCTCCATGTCCGGCTCCAGGCCCAGCAGGGCGGCCAGCGCCCCACGGATCATGTGCATGTCCTCGGCCAGCAGAATGCGAATCACAGTCCCTCCCGGAGGATCGTAACGGCCGGCGGCGGAAGGACTCGGCCCGCAGAGGTCAACTGCCTCAAACGGGGCGTCCACCGGAGCCGAACGCCGGATTCGGGGGTCGTGCATCGGGGAGTCAGAGGTTGCACAAATGCCCATGCATGAAAGATCGTTGATGGCTTGTCAGTCTCACGTCCGCATGCGAGTGCGAGTGCGAGTGCGAGTGGTTCAACGTGGGGAAGTTCTTCATGAACACCGACGGATCAGCGAAGCGCGCCACCGGCCGGCGCGGGTTCCTCAAGGCGGGCGGAGGCGTCGCCGCCGCCTTGGTGGGCGGCGGCGCACTGCCCCTGCTCACGGCTTTCCCCGCGAGCGCGGCCGTGCCCGACTCGCCGCAGTTCAAGCTCGACGGGGCCGGCGGCAATCCGATATGGAAGAAGTCGCTCCACGCCAACTGGGTGATGCAGTCCTTCGGATACGACAACGTCCACCAGCACGTGTACTTCCTGCAGACGAAGACCGGGAGCACGAACGGCGACCTGTGGGTCACCCAGACCGACACGGCGGGCAACCAGCTGGGGTCCATGGCCCTCCACGGCTTCGGCCACGGTGTCTCGATCGCGGTGGAGCCGTACGGCGGCAAGGTCTACCTGTGGACCGAGTGGAAGACCAGCACCAGCGGATTCGGTACGCGGATCGGCCGGTTCCCGTTCGTCAACGGGGCCGTGCTGGAGCAGGACGACCCTTCGGTCCAGGACCGTACGCCCTCCATCGGCGACACGATGATCAACCCGCAGCCCGTGATCGACCCGTCCACGGACAGGCTGCTCGTGCGCTACAACGTCGGAACCGACCAGCGCCGCATCGTCGCCTTCTCACTGAGCGATGCCCGCGCCGGGCGGCTCACCAGCGCATACCGGCTGGTGGAGAGGGCCCTGCCGGCCCGCGGCGACTGGGGCAAGGCCAACCCGTTCCAGGGCTTCGCCGCCTACGGCCGGTACGCGTACCTGCTGGAAGGCCCCGTGGGAAACCCCTCGTACATCACCACGGTCGACCTGAACGACGTCGGCAACTCCACGGTGGTGGACCGGTTCGCGACGACGGCCGGCGAGTCACTGCCCGGCCGCGAACCGCAGGGCATGGCGATCTGGCAGTCCCCGGGCGGCCCGCGGCTCGCCTTCGGCTTCCACTCGAACACGTCGGGAGCCCGCCACGCGAGCGTCTTCTACAAGAGCGAGTTCGTGTAGGCGGTGCCCGAAAGGGATCGGGCACCGCAGGGCCGTCTGTCCACTGCTTCATCGCTCGAGGCGGTGGAAGCAGCGTTCGAAGACGCTGCGGCGCCGGCAGTCGGCCCTGCCGAAACGGCGGGCCGGCTCCGGAGCCGGACTCGGCCAAGGAGTTGGCCAACGCATCGCCCGTTCTCGTTGTCGAGCCTCACGTACAGTGCGGTCAAGAGGGGTTCGGATCGGTCGCCACAACTGGATCTCGGACGCTCCCTGTCCTTGCGTGCGGCCGGACTTCGGATCCAACTCGTTCTGGTGGTCGACGGTGGGATGGGCTATGGGGATGGTCGAGGAACTCTGGCAGGCGGGAGAGATGCCGTTCTGTGACGGGCTGTACCGTCCGGACGACACTGGCTCGGAATTGCATGTCGACGGTCCGGGGGCATACCACCCGGATGCCGGGCAGCCGATCCCCTTCCGTATCGGAGGGCCGCTGGACGTGGCTCGGGCCATTGAGGAGCACGGCATCGAGGAGGTGGACACCTACGTCGAGAGCCCGCTACCGGACGGATCCGGGTGGATGTACGGCGGGGGCGGCGGGATGGGCAACATCGGCTACCTCGCCCGCCTCGACGCCGACAGATCTTTGCGGTGGGTCGCCGTGATGTTCCGCTCCAACCCGTTCGTCAAGGTGAGCTACGAAGACACGAGTGCCGTCTTGATCAACGACTGGGGGAACCGGCTGATGCTTGACCTTGCGAGCCCTGCTCTCGGCTGACCCTCCCCCACCCGGCACGGTAGGTCTTCCCCTCACGGTGATCGACCGGGGTGACCGGGGCCCCTCGTCGTCCCGGAGCGGCGACGGTGTGGGGCGTGCGGGACGTTCAGCGGTTCCTCAGGGCGCGGCGGCGTCTCCTCTCTTCGGCATGCCAGGCGGTGAGGCGTTCCTGATGCATTTCCGCGAGGGCGCGGATCTCGTCCGCGTGCGGGCCTTGGGCCGCCTTGCTGTCCCACAGGACCCTCCGTGCCTGGACGCGGGCGGCGGCGCGCACGGTCGGGTCGGGGTCGTCCAGCAGGCGCAGGGCGGTGAGCAGGGCCTCCGGTTCGAAGGAGTGGTCCAGCAGGTGCATCGCCAGTGCTCGCCCCTGCGGCAACTCGCCCGGTGCCGTCAGAGCGATGAGCCGTGCCAGGCTGACGTCGCTGCGCGCAGCCCACAGAGCGTCGCGCGCAGCCCGCGACACCGCATTCGACGGGTCGGACAGGAACGGCATGGCCTCGTCCCAGCCGATGCCGTGCCTGTGCGCGAGGTGGACCAGGGCCCTGGCCCGTACACGTGCGTGCGGGTGGGCGAGCAGCGCACGCATGGCCGCGGGGTCGTCGCGCAGGCCTCGTAGGACAACCGCTCCGACACGCGGGTCGGGATCGTCGGCGTACTGGACCAGGTCGTCGCCGCCGAGGAGGCCCAGCCGTCGCAGTCCGCCGAGCGCCCGGGCACGTACGGCACCGTCGGTGTGCCGGGTGAGTGTGTGGAGCAGTGGTGCGTCTCGGGGGTCGCGAAGCTCCGTAAGGCCGCTTACCGCGGGAGGCGTCACAGCCTCCGGGTCGGCGCACAGCGCGCGGTACCGGGCGTGCGGATCCCCGCCGGCAGCGCGCAGTTCCCGGCCGGCGAGGCCGCGCACCCAGGGGGACGGGTCGGTGAGGTGGGGCACGAGGTCCCCGGGCCGGGCGGCGGCCCGCAGCCGCACGACGGCCGAACCGCGGACGACGCTGTCGGGCGCGGCGAGCAGCCGGTCCAGGACGGCGTCCGCACCGGGCAGGTCCAGGAGCGCCCGGGTGGCGAGCCGCCGGACGTGCCGGTCACGGTGGTCGACGGCCAGGTCGGCCAGGTCACCGAGGGACGGGAGCCGGGCCGCGAGGGCGTACCGTAGCGCCGGGACCCGCACCTGGGAGTCCTCGCACACGTCCAGGAATTCGACGAAGCGCTTCCGTGCTGCCGCGTCCCGGTCGGTCGCGAACGCGGCGCGGACCGCCTCGAGACGCTCACCGTTCTCCCAGGTGGTCGTCAGGGCGATCCGGTACAGAGCGTCCGGGTCCAGCAGCCCGGCCTCCGCTCCGGCCCGGATGCCCGCCGTCCGGGCCTCGGCTCCACGCCATCCCTCGCTCGCCATCAGCTCCCTCACGTCCTGTTCCTTGATGCCGCCGGTCCGTGCGAGCACCGCGTCGCGCGCCCAGCGGCCGTGCCTGCGGACGCCGACGGTCAGTGCCAGCGCGGCAAGGGAGCGCGCGGAGCCGTCGTCGGCCGAGGCGAGGGCTTGGGCAAAGGCGCAGCGGGCCCGTTCTCGTACGCTCTCGTCGCCGTCCGCGCAGCGCAGGAGGAGAAGCGGCAGCGGCGCCGCCGCGCCGCCCGTGTCGAGCGCCGCGGCCCGGACCCGTGCGTCAGCGTGGCACAGGCACAGCGCGAGCTCGGACGCGGTGGGGGTCCGTCCCCAGGACGGACCCGCCCCGGTGCGGTCGCCCGCCCCGTGCCAGTACGGGGCGGTGTCCCAGTCCGCGATCTCACGCCTGTCGAACCAATGGCCGCCGATCAGAAGCCTCGACGAGGCGTTCCATCCGGCGACGCGGCTCAGGGTCCCGTAGAAGACATCCGTGTCGAGCCGTACCCAGTCCTCCGCCCGGCCGGGTGCCACCGCCGAGGAAACGGCCTTGCCGTACAGGAGCCGCTCACCCCCGCTGAGGTGCTCGGTGGGCAGGAGGAAATCGTTCGCCATGAGGTGCACTCTAGCTCGCCTCTCACCCCTGCCACCTGCGGCTTTCCGCGACGCGACGCGGTAGGGACGGCGCGAGCGCGGCGTACCTACGGAGACACGTTGCATGCAGCAACATGGTGTTCACCACATCGCGCACCCGGGGTAACAACCGCTCCCTAGCGTGACCGACCGTGGGATCAGCCGTGAACAGGACCGCCGGAAAAGGCTCATGACGGTCCATCACTCCCCGTCGCGCCAACGGCGCCGCACGTGGCGACGCACCACACCGCACCGCATCGCAGCACCTACAACCACACCTGCACCTGCACCCAGCCCCACCGGGAGGCGTGGCATGAGCACCACCGAGTCACAACGGACCACGACGGACACGTCGAAGACCGCTGCCGACCAGGCGGTCAAGGAGACGCTGGAGGACTACACCCTCCGTTTCGCACCCCGCAGTTACCGCCGCTGGACCCCCATGGTCGTGGCCACCACGGCCCTCGGCGGCATCGCCTACATGGCCGACTTCTCCATCGGCGCCGGCATCGGCCTGGCCCACGGCACCAGCAACGCGCTCGTGGCCATCACCGTCGCCGCCGCCGTCATCTTCATCACCGGCTTCCCGCTGGCCTACTACGGCGCGCGCTACAACATCGACCTCGACCTGATCACCCGCGGCTCCGGCTTCGGCTACTACGGCTCGGTCCTCACCAGCATCATCTTCGCCAGCTTCACCTTCATCTTCTTCGCCCTCGAGGGCTCGATCATGGCTCAGGGCCTCAAGATCGGCCTCGGACTGCCGCTGTGGCTGGGCTACGCCGTCTCCACGCTCCTGGTGATCCCGCTGGTGGTCTACGGCATGAAGGCGCTCAGCAAGCTCCAGGTCTGGACCACCCCTATCTGGCTGCTGCTCATGGTCGGCCCTCTGGTCCACCTGATCGTCAACGATCCCGGCACGGTCGACCGCTTCCTGGCCTACCCGGGCACGAACGGCGACGGCGCCGTCAACACCGCCTCCGTGATGCTCGGAGCGGGGGTGTGCCTGTCCTTGATCGCGCAGATCGGCGAGCAGATCGACTACCTGCGCTTCATGCCGCCCAGGACCGAGGCGAACAAGCGCGCCTGGTGGACCGCCGTGGTCATGGCCGGTCCCGGGTGGGTCGTGCTCGGTGCGCTCAAGCAGGCCATCGGCGTCTTCCTCGCCGTCTACATCATCGCCGAGGTCGGACCGGTCGCAGCGCCGGAGCCCATCCAGCAGTTCCGCGGCGCGTTCGAAGCGATGATGCCGTCCTGGATGGTGATCCCGCTGGCCGTGGTCCTGGTGGTCATCAGCCAGATCAAGATCAACGTGACGAACGCGTACTCCGGCTCACTCGCCTGGACGAACTCCTTCACCCGCGTCACCAAGAGCTACCCCGGCCGTATGGTCTTCGTCCTGGTCAACCTGGCCTTCGCGCTCGCTCTGATGGAAGCCGACATGTTCAGTTTCCTGGGCAGCATCCTGGGCTTCTACTCGAACTGCGCGATCGCCTGGGTGGTGACCGTGGCCACCGACATCGGCATCAACAAGTACGTTCTCAAACTCTCCCCGCTCCTGCCGGAGTTCCGGCGGGGCATGCTCCACGCGGTCAATCCGGTCGGCGTCGTGGCCTTCGTCGCCGCCTCCGGCCTGTCGATCGCCATGTACTTCCACCTCCTCGGCGACACCCTCCAGCCGTACTCGCCCGTGGCCGCAGCCGTCATCGCCTTCGTCATCACCCCGCTGATGGCCGTGGCCACGAGGGGCCGCTACTACTTGCGCCGCACCGACGACGGCATCGCCGAGCCCCTGCTGGACACCGACGGCAACCCGAGCGCGGCCACCTTCGACTGCCACGTCTGCCGCCAGTCCTACGAGCGCCCCGACCTCACCGCCTGTGTCACCCACGACGCGGTCGTCTGCTCGCTGTGCCTGAGCACCGACAAGGTCGGCGACCACGTCCTGCCCGCCACCGTGTAGGACGCCCTCTTCGTCCGGTCAAGGGGCGCCGGTACCTGCCTGGGGGCACCTCCGCTGCCCTGTGCGGCTCGGCGTGTCGTACGCCTCGGGCAGCGGCCGGGCCCGCGTGGGTCAGTTCTTGTACTGGACGTGCTCCTCCGCGATGCGTACGGAGTTCGGCACCATGGCCTGCGGGCGGATGACGTCCTTGAGCACGAACCGCAACAGCCCCTCGGCGTTCTTGGCGCGCAGGAACTCCCCGGTCTTGGGATCGACCTCGCTGATGCGGGCCACCTCAGCCAGGGCCCTCTCGACCAGACCGGGGACGATGTCCCCACCGACCAGCACGTTCTGCTGGAGCAGCTCCGGGCGTTCGGCGCGGTTCGGGCCCCTGCGGTACTCCTGCCTGGCATTGCGCTCGTCCTGCACCTGCTGCCGGGCGTGGGCCAGCTGGGTCCGGCGTTCCATGCTCATCTCCGCGGCGCGTTCGGAGGTTTCCGGAACGACGCCGGAGTCGCGTTTGAAGGTACGCAGCTGGTCCTTGAACTCGGGCTTGTCCTTCAGGAACTCGCGCTTGCTCTTGGTGAACGAGGTGACGTCGGTGGGGTCGGTCCGCTTGACCATCAGGTGCGGGAAGTCCCGGGTGTAGAAGTCGGTGAGCATCACCCAGCCCTTGGAGAGCAGACCGGACTCCTCCAGCCCGAGGGTGATCCGGGCGTTGCCGAACCGCGATTCGCGGAAGCCGTCCCCGGGCGCCTCCAGGTAGAAGAAGACGAAGCCCGTGTTGGCCAGCACGTGGTCGTCGTAGGGCTGGGTGTTGTGCTCGCCGCCGGAGTCGGCCTCGATCCTCGCCTTCGACTTCATCCCTTCGCCGATCATCGACTCCACCCGCTCCTTCGGCGTGTAGTGCCGCACCACGAAGCGGCGCAGGGTCTGCTCCAGGTCCCCGCGCATCGATTCGTACCACGGGTCGGCGAGCTCCGCGTTCTCCTTCTGCAGCCCTTCGAGGTTCAGCGTGGAGAGCTCGTCGAAGTACGCCTTGCCCGTCTTGCCGACGGCGCCCGTGTTCATCGGGAAGCTCTCCTCCGACCAGAGCAGGCCCTGGCGGGTCATGAGCTCGTACGGTCCTTCGTCCGTCGTCGAGGCCTGCCGGAGGAAGTCCAGCTCTGCTCCGACGTGGGCGAGTTCCTTGCTCACGAGCTCACGGACCGGGCCCGCGCCGGCCGGCAGCAGCTGCTGGATCGTCTCCAGAGTCCTCTGCTGAAGGGTGAGCTGGGAGTCCTTCAGGCCGTCGTACGTCTCGATCTCCTTCCTCACGTCGTCCGCGACCTCGGCTGCGCCGAGTTGCTCGGCGAGGGGGGTGGCGGTGCGGCGCTGGACGGCGGACGTACGGGGGTGCTCGTGCGTGTGCGTATCCGTATGTGTACGCGTATGCGCGTGCCCTTCGTGCGACGCCCCGGCGTCGGCGGGGAAGCCCGCCTCGACGGGCCGCGGGGCGGACATGACCCGTGTGGCGTTCGCCTCCGCCTCCCGTTCGAAGCGGTCGTCCGGGTGGGAGACGGACAGGCCCGCACCGTTGTCCGTGCCCGCGACGGCCCCTCGGCGCTGCTGGATGACGTGCGTCAGCTCGTGGGCCAGGGTGTGCTGGTCGAGGCTGGGCGTGCCCGCGACGATGTGGTGCCCCGAGGTGTAGGCGCTGGCGCCGATCTCGGCGGCGGAGCGCTGGGCGGTGCTGTCGTTGTGCAGACGTACGTTGGAGAAGTCCGCGCCCAGCCGGGCTTCCATCTCCTGGCGCAGGGACCGGTCGAGGGGCCGCCCCGGCGACCGCAGCACCTGGTGCACCGCGGAACGCTGCACGACCGCATCCTGGGCGGCGGGCGCCGCTGCGCCCTCGGAGGCGGCGTGCCGGGCCCGCTCGGCGAGCATCCGGGCCACGGCGGCGTTGCCCACGGTCCGTTGCAGGCGCAGGACGGTGTCCGGCGGGAGGGGGCCACTGCCGCCCACGGCGGCCGTGAGGGCAGCGCTGAGGTCGGCCCGGCGCGTCCTCGCAGCGCTCGGGCCGGGCCCGGACACGTCCGACTCCCGGCGCTCACGGTTCTTCTGCGGCACTGTCTTCCCCTTCACCTGGCCCGTAGCGGCGTGGCCAGGGTGAGCCACGCAGCGCAGCGGCGGCAAGGAATCCGGGGACAGTAAGCAGGGCAAACCTCATGGTCAGCGGCGGTGCCGTCGGGACGTCCGGGGCAGCCGCACGGTCTGCCGATGCCGGGCATCGTGGTGGCCATGGTGCGGGGACCGCGCCGCCCCTTGCACCCTGAGGGGCATGGGGGTGCGTACCGGGGACGGTTCAGGGTGATCTCCGATGATCACCAGGGAGTGCGGGGCGAGGGTTGATCCAGCGCAAGCCGCGCTGATCCGAGCAGGAACCTTCTTCCCAGGAGCCATCGATGACCCCTCCTTCTTCCGCCGGCCGCCGCCTCACCGTCACCGTCACCGGGATGGCCCTGGCTGCCCTCACCACCGGTCTGATCGCAGTCCCCGCGGCCACCGCCGCGCCCCGGCCGACCGCCTCCGTCGGCCCGCGCGACACGACCGCGGTGAGAGCGCTGCTGGCCGGCCTTCCCGACCCGGTGACGGACGCGGCGCTGGTTCGGGTGGCAGGCCGAGGCATGCGCCTCCCGTACACCGGGACGGCCGGGGCGGTGGAGGCGGATGCGCGCTTCCCCGTGGGCAGCGTCACCAAGGTCTTCACCGACGCCGTGGTGCTCCAGCTGGTCGCCGAGCGCCGACTCGGCATGGACGAACCCGTCCGCCCCCACCTTCCCGCACTCATCCCCGCCGCCTATGACGGCGTGACGGTACGACAGCTCCTGGACCACACCAGCGATCTGCCCCGCCCCGCCCAGGGCCCGCTCGACCCGCACGCCATGGTCACCGCCTCCTTCGCAGCGGATGATGCGGCCCGCCCCGGCCGCGTCCCGGCCCCCGGAACCGTCCAGCAGTACAACGGGCTGAACAGCTTCGTCGCCGGGCTGCTCGTGGAACAGGTCACCGGCCGCCCGTACACCCGTGAGCTCGACCGGAGGATCCTGCGCCCGCTGGCCCTGCACGACACCGGGCTTTCCCAGGACCCGGCGATCGCCCGGGCCTGGGCGGAGGGCGGCCTGACGTCCACCGCGGCCGACCTCGACACGTTCTGGCGCGCCCTGCTGGACGGACGACTGCTGCCCGCCGCCCAGCAACGCCACCTCTTCGAAGTCCCCGCGGTGCCCAGCGCCCCGGAGAACACCAGCTGTCCCCTGCCGACGGCCTGCTTCAGCGCGGGTGGACTGATGGGAATCGAACTCGACGGAACCAAGATCTGGGGGAAGACGGGCTCCATGAGCGGCTGGACCAGCGGCGTCTTCGCAAGCACCGAACAGCACCGCCGCACGGTCTACACCCTGCGGCCCGGCGCCCTGGCCACCGATCGCGTGAAGCAGCGCGATCGTGTCGAAGCCGTGGTCCAGGCGGCCCTCGTCAACCAGACCGCTGGCTGACGGCCCGTACACGGCGGTGTCCGCTGCACAGCTGCGCTGGAGGCCGGCTCAAGCCTGCTCACCCTCCCCGCCCGGGCGGAGGGCCGACCGGCCTTTGCCGCCGCCGTCGCCTCCTCCCGGATGGCAACCCATGCGGAGCTCGCGGTCAGCGACTTCTGGCAGCGGTACTGGACGTGACCAACGGCCAGCACAGTGAGGGCAAGGACACGTTCGCCGCCCGGAAGGAGTTCCTCACCACCAAGCTCGATGAAGCACTCACGCAGTGGGGATCCGACGAGGTCACTCGGGGTGATCGCCCGTGCTCCCAAGACGGCCGCCGGAAACGGCGGATGGTGACGGCTGGGGCTGGGCCCGCAGCACCGCACACCGTCCAGGCTCTGACGGTGATCAGGATCCTGACGAGACCGTGCCGTCGGCCGTGGTGGCCCGCGGCGAAGCCTTCGGGCGCGGTGACGGCGTCCCCTGATGGGCGCCGTCTTCACGCGGGTACGAGCCAGCGCGCGGCGAAAGGTCACGAGCCCAACTCCCCTGCAATTGACCGAACTTCGCCACTGCAGGTCAGCAGACCGCCCTGCCGACGGCGACACCGGCCCGGCCGCGGCGCTGCGTGGCGTGCAGGGCGAGGGCGGCGGTGGCCACGGCGACGATCCCCGCCGTCATGAATCCGTCGCGAGAGCGCCAGGAGAGCACCGACCAGCGGGACCGTGCGGACAGCAGCGACCCCGTGCTGAGCCAGGAGCCGGCGGAGATCAGCGAGAGGGAGGACCCGATGGATGCGGCGGAGAGCGCGGAGCCCACCGAGCCGACCGACAGCACCGAGCCGACCGAGCCGATCGACAACACCGAACCCACCGACCCGATCGACAGGATCGAGTCCTTGGACCACAGGGAGAGGTAGGACTTGTCGTCCCGGCACGACGGGTTCGCCCACGCATGCGATTTGGTCACGAGTCCCATTGTGTCACTCGAGCGGCCATCCGCAGCTGCTACGGACGGCGACGGACCGCAGCGCCGCACAGCCCCCTCCCTGTTCGGTGGGCAGGGGAACCCGCAGTTCCCCGGAGGACGGACGGCGTGGTCAGCCGGACGGGTCACTTGCCGCGGCGCTGGGGTCAGGAGGCCGAGGGCGGGGCGCCCGGGTCTTTGCGGTCGTGGTCCCCCTTCGTTCCCCCGGGCGTCTCGTCCTTCGCCGGGCCGATACGGATCTCGAACTCCCCCGCGTACTTCTCGTGCCCCGCGATCACGGCTTCCTCCATCGCCTCTTCCGCGAGTTCGCCGCGGACGATCAGCGGGTCCCGGCGCAGGTCCCGCAGGAGCGCCCAGCACATGCCGATCATCACCAGGACGAACGGGGCCGCGACGAGGATCGTCAGGTGTTGCAGGCCCGCGAGGGCGTCGCCCTTGCCCTCGCCCACGAGCAGCATCACGGCCGCCACGCCACCGGTCACCACGCCCCAGAAGACGACGATGATCCGGGCGGGTTCGAAGGTGCCCTTCTGCGAGAGGGTGCCCATCACGATCGACGCCGCGTCGGCGCCGGAGACGAAGAAGATGCCGACCAGGACCATCACGAGCAGGCTCATCACGCCGGCGATCGGGAACTCCTGGAGGACACCGAAGAGCTGCGCCTCGGGCGTGGTCGCGTCGCCGAGCTTTCCCTGCTCCTGCAGGTGCATGGCCGTACCGCCGAAAATGGCGAACCAGACGAGGCTCACGGTGCTGGGCACCAGGATGACGCCGCCGACGAACTGACGGATCGTGCGGCCGCGGCTGATGCGGGCGATGAACATGCCGACGAACGGCGTCCAGGAGATCCACCAGGCCCAGTAGAAGACCGTCCAGCTGCTCAGCCAGTCGGCGACCTCGCCGCCGCCGGTGGATGCCTCGGTGCGGCCGATCAGCTGGGGCAGCTCGTCGAAGTACGCGGCGAGGGAGGTGGGGATCAGGTCGAGGACCAGGATGGTGGGACCGACGATGAAGACGAATGCCGCGAGGATGACGGCCAGCACCATGTTGATGTTGGAGAGCCACTGGATGCCCTTCTCCACACCGGAGACGGCGGAGAAGACGAAGCAGACGGTCAGCACGGCGATGATGGCGACGAGCAGTCCCGTCCCGGCCTTGCTCAGCCAGCCCAGCTCGTGCATGCCGCTGCCGATCTGGAGCGCTCCCAGTCCCAGGGACGTGGCGGAGCCGAACAGCGTGGCGAAGATCGCCAGGATGTCGATCACCCGGCCGGGGACGCCCTCGGCGCGCTCCTTCCCCAGGAGCGGGACGAAGACGGCGCTGATCGTCTGCCGCCTGCGGCGCCGGAAGGTGCTGTACGCGACGGCCAGGCCGACCACCGCGTAGATGGCCCACGGATGCAGCGTCCAGTGGAAAGCGTGGTGGCGAGCGCCGTCTGCATGGCGTCCGCCGGGTCGGCGGGGTCGGTACCCGGCGGCGGAGTGGTGAAGTGCGCGAGGGGTTCGCTGACGCCGTAGAACATCAGGCCGATGCCCATGCCGGCGCTGAACATCATGGCGACCCAGGAGACGGTGCTGAACTCCGGCTTCTCGTGCTCCTGGCCCAGCTCGATCCGTCCGTACCGGTCGATGGCGAGCCAGAGCGCGAAGACGACGAACCCCGAGGCGGCCAGGACGAACGCCCAGCCGCCGTTGTGCATCAGGCCGTCCAGCATCGTGTCGGAGACGCTCTCCAGCGAGCTGGTGGCGGTGGCACCCCAGATCACGAAGCCCAGGGTCAGTACAGCCGTCACACCGAAGACCACCCGGTCGGTGACGGGCGCCTTGTCCTCCTGCGGGTGACGGCCGGGCAGGGCCGCCTTCACGGGCAGCCGCAGCCTTTGCCGCCGCTTTCGTTGCTCCTGAGACACAGGCGGCGCCTTTCGCGATCACGGCCCGATTTGGGTCCTGATATCCCGTACCACGACGCCCGCACCTGCCCCGGCATCAACAGGCGTCGGCCGGGGGCATCTGTGAGGTGATAGGCCGCACGGGTGTCGCGGAGGAGCGGCGCGCAAGCTCACTGCGACCCGGCCCCGGCAGCTGTCGCCGACGGCAAACCGGGGCGCTACAAAACCGGGGCGGGCCATGGTGGTCACTGCTCCCCCGCGCCCGTGGTGGACGGTGCCGTGACCTCCCCTCGAGGCCCACCGTGCGAAGAACGCTGCGAAGCCGTGCTGGGCACGTCGAGGGCCCGTGCGGAGGGGGCGCCGACGGAGACTCGCAGGGTGACCTTGCGCGACCCTCTCGCCGTTCGAGGGGTCTTCAGATGGTGGGACACACTTGGCCCACTGATTGGCCCTTCAGGTAGGCGGATCGTTCCTGATCAGTGAGATCGCGCTCGATGCCCTGGCAGATCTTTTCGATCGCTGCCTCCGGGGGCAATGGGTCAGCGTCCCACAACCGCGCAGTATTGTCTTCGCTGCCGGTGGCAAGGGTGTGTCCATCGGGACTGAACGCCACCGCCCAGACGTAGTCGGTCTGGGGCATGGTCGAGCGGGTCTTGCCAGTGGCCACGTTCCAGAGTCGCAGGGTGTTGTCTTCGCTCCCGGTGGCGAGCGTGCGTCCATCGGGGCTGAACGCTATCGCGTACACCGGTCCGGTATGGCCGGTCAGAGTGGTGCGGCTTGTTCCGGCGGCCACATCCCACAGCCACACAGTGCGGTCGGCACTGCCGCTGGCGAGCGTGCGCCCGTCCGGACTGAACGCCACCGCATTCACCCAATCCGTGTGGCCGGTGAGAACGGTGCGAGCCTTGCCCGTGCGCACGTCCCACAACCACACGGTGTTGTCCGTGTCGCCAGTGGCGAGGGTGCGTCCATCGGGACTGAATGCCACCGATGTCACCCTCGCCGTTGGCACCGTGCTGTCCTGCGTCAGGGAGCTGCGGGCCTTGCCCGCGCGCACGTCCCACAGCCACACGGCGTTGTCCCCGTTTCCGGCGGCGAGCGTGCGACCGTCGTGACTGAAAGCCACCGATGCCACCGATGCCACCAACGCCGTTGACTCTGTACTGTCCTGCGTCAGGGAGGTGAGGGCCTTGCCCGTGCGCACGTCCCACAGTCGCACGGTACCGTCGCCGCTACCGGTGGCCAGGGTGCGTCCGTCCGGACTGAACGCCACCGCATTCACCCAATCCGTGTGGCCGGTGAGAATGGTGCGGGCCTTGCCCGTACGCGCGTCCCACAGTCGCACGGTACCGTCGCCGCTACCGGTGGCCAGGGTGCGTCCGTCGGGGCTGAACCCCACCGCATTCACCCGTTGGGTGTGGCCGGTCAGGGTGGTGCGGGACTTGCCGGTGCTCACGACCCACAACCGCACGGTCTTGTCGGCGCTGCTGGTCGCGAGGGTGCGCCCATCAGGGCTGAACGCCACCCCATACAGAGGCCCGGTATGGCCGTTCAGCGCAGTGTGGACCGTTCCCGTGGCCACATCCCACAACACCACCGTGTTGTCCTCACCACCAGTGGCGAGGGTGGATCCGTCTGGGCTGAACCCCAACGCATTCACTGCGTCGCTGTGGTAGTCCAAGGTGGCACGGGACTTACCGGTGGTCACGACCCACAACCGTGCGGTGTTGTCGTAGCTTCCGGTGGCAAGGGTGCGCCCGTCGGGGCTGAACGCCACCGCATACACCATTCCCGTATGCCCGGTCAAGGTGGCGCGGGGCTTGCCGGAGCGTACATCCCACAACCTCACAGCGGTGTCACCGCCGGCCGTGGCGAGCGTGCGCCCGTCCGGACTGAACGCCACCCGGTACACCTCATCTCCAAGGCCGGTCAGGGCCGTGCGGAGCTTGCCGGTGCGTACATCCCACAACCGCACGGCGGTGTCTCCGCAGGCCGTGGCGAGCGTGCGCCCGTCCGGACTGAACGCCACCGAGGGCACCGGCCCGGTATGGCCGGTCAGGGTGGTGCGGATCTTGCCCGTGGCCGCGTCCCACAGCCGTACGGTGCGATCGCCGCTACCGGTCGCGAGCGTGCGCCCGTCCGGACTGAACGCCACCGCGTTCACCCAATCCGTGTGGCCGGTCAGGATGGCGCGGGACTTGTCCGTGGCCACGTCCCACAGCCGCACGGACTCGTCAGCGCCACCGGTGGCCAGGGTGCGTCCGTCGGGGCTGAACGCCACCGTCCGTACGGAGTCGGTGTGGTCGGTCAAAGGCCGCTGCAGCGGGAGGTCTGCCGCATTTTCCAGGCTCTCGACAGATTCTGGCGTGTGGCTCGTACGGAAGGCCTGGACTGCCAGGAGCGCGGCGAGATCGGGTTTGGAGTCAATGAGCGTGCCGGACTGGTTGGCGAGTTCACGGGAAATGGCCTCCTGCCGCTCGGCGTTGACCGTCTGCCACTGCCAGAGGGCCCCTCCCGCCGCGACGAGTGCGAGGACGAGCAAGGAGGCCAGGACGGCATTGAGGCGTCTGCTGCGCCGTATGACGGCCTGTTGGCGTTGCTTGCTGGACTTGAGGAAGGCATCGATGTCGGCCGGCAGTCGACGCTGCTGCGACCATTCGAGGCCTTCCGCAAGCGCTGTTCCCCCGAGAAGGTCTCCGGGGTGGTTCCCTTCGGCCCATCGGGCTCGGCGTGCTCGGGTGTGGTCGAGCCACTCCTGGAAGCGGTGGTCCTGACCCACCCATTCCCGCAGGGTGCCCCAGTCGCGGATGAGAGCATCATGGATCAGTTCGGCCACCGGTGGTGCGGGAGGAGTGTTGCGGACCAGAGAGACGAGGGGGGTGTGGGTGGTGATGATGCGGTGGCGCGTGAGGTGGGCGAGGACATGGTCGACGTCCTCGCCGCTGTCGGCCTCCGCACTGACGTCGGTTGCCAGCTCACGCAGTTCTTGCAGGGGAACCTGCTCGCGAATCGCGGGGATGTTGTGGACGGGGTCGGCGGAGCGCACCAGCGAGGTCAGAATGCGCTGTGCGATGGGTTGGTGATCGGGGGACAGCTGGTTGAGTGCGGTATCGCACCAGGTGGTCAGGCTTCCGGTGACTCCGCCGATGCGCTGATAGGCATCGTGGGTGAGGTGTCCTTCGTCGCGCCTGTGCCAAAGCTGGCTGAGTGCCAGTTCCAGCAGCGGCAGCACCGTGACAGGCGCCCGGCGGGCAATGGCCCCCTCCGGGGTGGTGGCCAGAACGTCTCTGATGATCCGCTCGGGCAGCCCCTGCTCGAGGTGGGCACCCGCGTTCAGGGCGGGCAGGGCGATGATGTCGTGCAGGTCGTCCTCGCTCAGGGTGCCGGGAATGTTGAGGAGTCCCGGCATGGCGGCTTCCAGCAGCTTGGGTGCCAGGGCGGCCTGTTGGGGGTAGAAGTCGTCACGCATGATCAGAATCACGTCGAGTTGGGCGTGCGATCTCACGGCCTTGGTGATCTGGTCCGTGGCAGCCAGTCGCCGTTCCTGCTCCTGGCCTGCGGAGGTCTGGGTGAGGAGCTCTTCGAACTGGTCGATGATCAGGACGACTCGCTGACAAGCAGGTTCGGCGGCGAGTCGGCGAGTGACCGCTGCGACGATTCCGTCGCTCACCGCCCCGGGTAGCCCGGCACGCTCGATTTCGGCCAGCAGGTCCTGGCGGGGCCGGGCAACCACGGGCAGCCACGTGTCGCTGCCCGCCAGCCTGCCCGCCGCCAGCGCCGGCACCACACCGGCCTGGACCAGCGACGACTTGCCCGAGCCCGAGGGCCCGAGCAGCAGCGTGACCCGCTGCTGCTCGGCCAAGTTGGCCAGCACTTGGCTCACCGCGTCCTTCCGGCCCTCGAACCAGTTCGCGTGGTCCGCGGTGAAGGGCTCCAGACCCCGGTACGGACACACGTCCCGTACGGCCAGTTCGGGCCAGATCTCCCGCAGTACCTGTACGGGCGTGGCATACGCGATCCCCTGCCCTCTCTCGTGGTCGTCGGGAGCAGTGATCTCGGTGAGCATGCCGACCACCAGACCGGTCACCTCGTCCACAACCGGCCCACCGCTGAAACCGGTGGTCAGGTCGTTGGAGGCGGTCAGCTGGAGGTGGCTGCCCCTGCCCTCGGTCGCGGGGAGCAGGTCGCCGGCCTCGCCGTAGCCGAAGTGTCCGCCGGGCGCGGCCTGGGCCGGGAACCCGAACGATCGCACCGGGTGGCCCCGAGAGCCGTCGGCGGAGCCCAACGGCAACGCCGTCAGGTCCAAGGAGTGTGCGCTCAGACGTACGATCGCCACGTCTTCGTCCTCGGGGTCCCGCCACGGCTCTTCCAGGACGAGTCCCTCGACCCGCCGTGCACCTTCCACGTGCGGGAAAGCCAGCTGCACTCCCTCACCGGGCCCCGCTCCGGCAGCGCGTACGACGTGTGCGCAGGTGACGAGAATGTCCTCGGCGACCAGGAACCCGGCTCCGGCCACCTGATCGTCCGGTCCGAGGATCTGGGCGACGGCAGAGATGACGTCCATCGTGTCAGCTCTTCAGGGCTTGTCCGCACCAGGACGGCCGGGACTGTTCTTTGTCCACATCATGGTCACCTTCAAGTGACAGTTGGCGCTGCTCTTGGTGATCACGGCTCCCGCCTCGACCGCGAGGTCGACACCGAACTCGACGGTGATCGCGTCCGGGCCGGCCCTGCGCAATTGATCGAGCGTGGCACGCGCGGCTGCGGTGACCGGCTCCAATGCCTCTTGCAAACTCCCCGGCAGGTCATGAATGGCGTCGCTGACGCGCCCCGCCTTGACCGGCCCGGCCTGCGCAGCCGCAGCCTCGACCAGGAGGGTGCCCCCGTCTCCCAGCGGGATCCGAGCTAGATGCGTCAAGGCTCCTCCAGGCGTGTGCTCGCCGGTGTCACAGCCTCCGTGCCCTTCCTCAGCATGACACCGCCCGGAGCGACTCGCGTCCCGGGGCTGCGGGAGCCTTTTGGTGGTGACCGCTCCAAGCCGTGCTCGGCGATCGTGATGCACGGTCAGACGGCGAAGAGGAAGTGCTCACCGCCCTGACGGGCTTCGCCCACTCAGGCGTGGCGGGCCAACAGGGGCGGGCGCCGCGCCGCGTCGGCAGGGCTGCACACCCCGGTCCTCCCTCGGGAGGTACGGCCGCGCGTGCCAGGGCCCTTTCCGTCTCGTCCTCCGGCAACGACTCGGTCAATCTGTGACGGACCGAGGTCCCGGACTTGCCCCGGACCGTGGCGAGGCCATGCCCGGGCCGCATCAGCGCGCGGCCGGACCTGCAAGGCCTCGTAGATCCGATCGAAGTGGCCGAGGACTCGGTGCACATGCATCCCGCGCCTGCAGCACGAGGTTCTTGGCCTCGGAGCCAGGTACCTCGGTCAGCTTGTGGAAGAGCGTGACCTGCAGCCGGTCGTCGGGGCCGTGGCCGTCTCCGGCTACGCAGGGGCCAATGATCTCGGGGCCCGTATGCTCCGGTGTCGGCTGGAGCGGCATTCCATCGCGGTCGCCGTGACCGTCATCGCCAGCAGCAGTGCAACAGTCAACAACCGGGAATGCCCTCCGGGGCGGTCGCGCCGGGCGGTGACGACTCGAGACCGGACATCGGACATCGGACATCGCCCTCGCCCTTGCCCTTGCCCTTGCCCTTGCCCTTGCCCTTGCCCTTGCCCTCACAGGACAGGCTGTCGCCCATGGGGCGCGAGGAAAGGGACGCCCGTGAGCTTCTCGGACAGCTCCCACAGCAGGCGGGCGGTGTCGGTGTCACGGAGGGCGCGCTCCCCGGTGCGCAGGACGGGCTCGCCGCGTAGCTGCAGCGGCCCGTCGGGCACGACATACGCTCCGCCCGGCAGGTCCGGCACGGTCGCGGCGTACAGGGAGGTCTTGGCGCCTTCGGGGGTGGGGCGGAAGGCGACGCGGAGCAGCAGCCGGGTCAAGGCTCCATGGAGTCGACCGCGGTTGCCGTTGGCGCCGCCGGTGAGAACGTTGCTGCGGGTGAGGCCGGGGGCGACGGCCGTGCTGCGCAGCCTCAGGCCGGCGGCGTCGGCGCGGCGTTGCAGTTCGGTGGCGAAGTAGAGGTTGGCGCGCTTGGACTGCAGGTAGGTGAACATCGCCTGATAGCGGCGTTCGGCGTCAAGGTTGTGCAGGTCGAAGCGGGCGAACCGCTGGCCTTCGCTGCTGACGGTGACCACCCGCGGATCTGGCGCGGCGAGGAGATGGGGCAGCATCAGCCCGGTCAGGGCGAAGGTGCCCAAGTGGTTGATCCCGAACTGCGACTCGAAGCCGTCGGTGGTCCGGGCGAAGGGCACCATCGCCACGCCGGCGTTGTTGACCAGCAGATCGAGCCGGCCGTGGTCCCAGCCGTCGGCGAAGGCCCGTACGGAGGCAAGGTCGGCCAGGTCGAGGAGGCGCACCTCGGCCCGGGCGCCGGGCGCGTGGGCCAGCAGCCGGTCCAGGGCGGCCGGCCCCCGCTGGGGGCTGCGGCAGGCCAGCACGACATGGGCGCCCCGGCGGGCGAGCGTCTGCGCCGTGACCTGGCCGATGCCGCTGTTGGCTCCGGTCACCAGCGCCAGGCGGCCGGACTGGTCGGGAATCGAGTCGGGGGTCCACGTACGGGAGGCGTTGGGCATGGCCTGCCTTCTCCTGGGTTGAGGGCGTCCGGCACCCGGCCGGGGAGGAGCCCGCTCAATGCAACTTCGAGTTGCGATACGCTGGATCCTGACACGCAGATTACCCCTAACGCAACTGGGAGTTGCAATGGAGTCGGATTCCTCCGAAACTGCCCGTCCGGTCGGGCGCGGCCGCAAGGCGCAGGCGGCGGTGCGCGCCGCCACGCTCGCCGAATTGCTCGACCGGGGCTATGCGGAGCTGACCGTAGAGGGCGTGGCGCAGCGGGCCGGGGTGCACAAGACGACGCTCTACCGGCGCTGGAAGGACCGCGAGAGCCTGGTCGTTGACGCGCTGGCCGAGCACTTCGCCACCGACATCCCCACTCCGGACACCGGCGCCGTCGAGACCGACCTGCAAGCCCTCGCGCGGGCGCTCGTGCAGAGCATGACCGGCCCGGTGGGCAGGGCGGTGCAGACCGCGATGTTCTCCGACGCCGGCAGGCTGCCGGAGGTCGCCGAGGCGAAGCGGCGGATCTTCGCCGACCGGTTCCGGCGGGCCGAGCCCGTGATCGCGCGCGCCATCGAGCGGGGCGAACTCCCGGCCGACACCGATCCGGTCGAGCTGATCAAAACGCTGGCCGCCCCGATCTACTTCCGGCTGCTGGTCAGCTCCGATCCGGTCGAGGAGGGCACCGCCGAACAGGCCGTAAGGATCACGCTCGCCGCCGCCCGCGCCGGCGCCCTGGCACGGCGCTCCGCCGTGGCCGACAAGGCGACCGAAGCGGAGGCCGGTCGGACATGAAGGGCGGCGCGCCTGCCTCCGCGCACGGCGCCGCCCCACGGGCGTCCATCCGGCGACGGAACGGGGCATGCGCACAACCCCATGGGTCGCACTTTTCGGGCACGTCCCACCATGGTGCTCCGGCCCGGGGCCGCCGCCGCGTGGATCCTCAACGCCCAGGTCGGCCATGGCTACCGGCGCACCGACCCGGACCGGCACCTCGCCGACCTGGCCGATGACGCCGACGCCCACGGGCCGGGCGTCGGGCTGATGACGGCCGCCGACGTCCGGGCGTACGGACACGCCCAGGACGGCGGGGTGGAGGCGGTCGCCACCGCGGGCCTGGGAGTACGGGGGTGGCCGCTTCCCCGGCCGAGAGCACCACCGCCGCACCTCAGCCGGGCACGATCAACATCGTGGTCGCCCTGCCGGTGGCATTGAGCGACGCGGCACTGGTCAACGCGGTGGCCACCGCCACCGAAGCCAAGGTGCAGGCGCTGCTCGACGGCGGATACGACTGCTCCGGCACTCCCACCGACGCCGTGTGCGTCGCCGCGCGGTCCCCCCGCCCCGGTCAGGAGGTCCACGCCTTCGCCGGCCCCCGCTCGCTGTGGGGCGCGCGCCTGGCCCGGGCGGTGCACACAGCTGTACGCGCCGCCGCGCCCGAGGTGAGGTGAGGCGCCCCGAACCGGACTCGAACCAGCGGCGGGTGGCCACCAGCCACCAGCCACCAGCCACCGGGCGAAGAACTGATGATCTCGTGTCGCATCCCTCGTGCGGGTGGTCCGCGGCTCATAGGGCTGCGGCGGTGGCGTCGGGCGGGGAGGATCGGCTGCCGGGGCACAAGAAGCGCCGGTGGGCATCGATGAGGGATCTGCACCCCGCACGGGCGTTTCCTCAGGGCTGGTTCGAGATACTGAGGGGTTAGGGGTCACGGCCATGCGCCTGTTACTGACGGTCCTGGAAGGCGACGGGATCACGGGCATCTCCGAACGCGGCCTGAACGCGGGCCTGGCGAGTGCCCTCGTCGACCAGGACGTGACACAGAAGCGCCCTGACCACTTCTTCTTCGCCGGCATCGGCTTGCCGGCCCGGCCGGACGTGGCAGCTCAGGCACCAGGTCGCTGGGGACGCGTGCACGACCAGGTCTTCGCGAAATACGTCGACCTCGACGCGGCGCCGGACCTGACCATCGCCGCATTGCTGGACCGCGCACTCCAAACGGCCCGGGAGAGCGGGCTGACCCTCGTATCGGAAAACCGGTGCGTCGGCACCATCAAGCGCATCTGGATGGCCGACCTGTTCGCCGGCCACGCGCTGGACCCCCGGGAGACGGTCCAGGAGGCCGGACTGACAGCGGGCGACATCGTCGTCCTGTGCATCCTGCACGAGCAACGACATTCATACGCCCTCGCGCCGGTGCCCCGTCCGCAGGAGATGCTGGCGATCCTCCAGGCCGCCGCCGCGGCGAACGACGAACGGCCCGGGTTGTGGGGTGCCCTGCTCTACACCGATGCCGATACCGGACTCGCCCGCTACGTCCGGGAGTACTTCGACGAACTCAACGCTCTGTCAGGCCCGGACCTGCGGCTCTTCGTTGTGGAGCGCCCCACGTCCTGGCGTACCGCGAAGCACTACTGGCGTGACACCCTCGACGGCGAGATGTACCGCACGTTCGCTGCCCTTCGCTGGCTGCGCTGGAAGCCCTACGAGCGCCACCGCGTCTACGATCTGGCACGGGAGCTGGGCGTGGCCAGCACACAACTACCGTGCCTGGTGCTGTTCCACGACGTGCGTGATCCTCGCAAGGCGGTGTTCCCCCTGGCCTCGACCAGCCCCGCCTACCTGCGCCACCTCTTCTCCCGGGTGCACACCGCGATCCGTCCCACCACTCCGGGATTCCGGGAGACGTCCGGGGAGGACGCCACGGGCGCCGAGAGAGCGTTCCGTCGGATGGAGGCGGCCTGCCGCGCTGCGGAGCGGTTGCCCGAAGGGACACCCGAACGCGCCGCTGCTCTCGACCGGGGGCGCGCCCTCCTGAAGCGGCCGTCGGACCACTACGACGAACAGGGCTCCCCCCTCGACCGGGTGCGGAACCTGCCGAAGGGCACCCCGGAGGGTGCCGCCGCCCTGGACCGCGTACTTGCCGCCGCCCCCGACATCAACCACGAGCTGGGCGAGATCGCCGCCGGCGCCGCCGAGGAGACCCGTGCAATGACGCAGAACAACTTCCACTTCCACGGACAGACCACGTTCATCAACCAACCGGTGGACACGGTCATCAGCGACTTCCAGAACGACCACCGCACCGGCCCCGGCGCTGCCGAGCTGGTCCAGGTGCTGCGGCTGGTGCTGACGAGCCGGGACTTGGCCGATACCGACCGGCAGGAGGCCGCCACCCTCGTCCACCTGGTGGCGGACGACCTCACCACCGGCGACCCCGAGGCTCGGACACCGACCAGGCTCGAACGGCTGCGCGCCCTGGTGGCCGGCGCGGCCGACATCGTCCAGCCGGTCAGCGTGCTGATCGCCGCCGTCGCCGGTCTGACGTCGCTGTAACCCCTGGCGAACACGCTGGCCACGGGGCCGGCCCGTTCACGGGGGAGGATCAGCGGCAGCCGTCGCGTCCTCCTTTTTGCCCGGGCGTGGGTGGGCTCCGTCGTGGTGAGCAGTGCCCGGTCCCGTTCCTTGGCTCTTCTTCAGCGTTCGACGCCTGCGATGTCGAGCAGCCGGTGCATGAGGGGGGTGGGCAGGCCGGGATTGCCGGCTGCTCTGTATGACATGTGACTGGTACCCAGGAGTTCGACGAGCCGCGCGTGGGGAAGGCGCGGGTCGGCCGCCGCGCGGCCGCCCACGATGTCGTCCGGGTCGCGGGAGAGCCGCTCCACGAGTTCCGGCGTGGCCTGCGGGTCGGACAGCGCCGCGAGTCGCAGCCGGTAGTTGGGGTCGTCCGCGAAGCGGGCCAGGCCGGGCCGGGCGAAGTTGCGGCGGCCGGCCAGCATCCCCCAGCTCAGCCCCTTCCAGTCGGCGAACATCTCGACGAGCAGTTCGTGCGGGGCGTGGTCGTTCTCGCAGAGCATCAGCCTGACGAAGTAGTCCTCGTCGGCAGCCAGCAGCTCGATCACATCAGCGGGAAGCTCGGGTGCACAGGTGACGGACCGGCGCAGCAGGACATGACTGGAGGCCGCGATCCCGCGCAGCACGTCCGGGTCGCCGAAGCGTTCCTCCACCCAAGCCGGCACCGGGTGGCGGCCTGTGGGCAGGGTGTATTCGATCGAGGACCGCTGCTCCTCGGTGATGTCCGCGCGCAGGGACAGGGAAAGCCGTATGGAGGGCTCGGGGTCGGCAGCCAGCGTGAGGGCGAGCGCCGCGGGTACGTGTGGATTCCGTACGGCTCCACGGCGCAGCGAAGTGTCGTCGTGGGCGACGAGGTGCGCGGCCAGTTCCGCGTCGACGGGGGCGCCGTATGCGGCGTCCTCGCGGCGTCGTTCGTCCGGTTCTGCGAGGAAGTCCGCGAGCATCGTCGGCAGGGGCGCGTCGATGTGGGCGGCGCGCGCGGCCGCCTGACGTACCCGGGGATCGGGGTCGGCCTCGGCCGCGGCCCGGACCTCGGGGCGCAGCCGGGGCCAGCTCCAGGAGTCGAGGGCCACGGCCCGCAGACGCGGGTCGGGATCCTCGGCCAGTGCGAGCCTCGTCCCGTCCGGCAGCCCGGGAAGCCCGATGGCGGCGTACCGCACCCTGGCCTCGGAGCTGGTGGCGAGTCGTACGGTCAGCTCGACCGGCAGTGCGTGGTTGTACTCACCCGCCATCATCACAGCCCTCCACCGGACTTTCGGGTCCGGGTCCTCGGTGAGAGCGGCGAGCGCGTCCGCCGGCAGGCTGTAGTTCTCTGTGACGTCCTTGCGGACCTGCGGGTCGGGATGGGTGATGACGATCTGTACCGCTGCGGGGTGCAGGTGGCTGTACCGGAGCCAGCGCCGAACGCTGTCCGGGAGAGGATCGAGCGTGAATACGCGCCGCACTATCTCGTCGGGCGCCGACCGGTTCGTGACGAGCCCCGCGATCCAGCTCGCATGCAGAGCGGTGTCGGCTTCGAGCAGCCGCAGGGCCCGGTCGCGATCCTCGTCCGTCGCATCCGACACGCCGAAGGCCACCTGAGTCGGCTGATCATCTGTCTCTGTCATGGATTGATCTTCCCCGACTCCGGTCGCCGGGAGCGGCGAGCCGTTCCTGACAGGCAGGAACGTCTGGCCTGCAACGAATACCTCGAGCAAGTCGAACCAGCCGGTGTGGCGACGCGCCGACGCGCCGACGTGCCGACGCGCCGACCATCAGGAGCTGGACGGGGCCGACCTCACGGCACGCGCGCCGTCCCTCATACGCCCTCCCTGTGGCCGCCGATCCGAAGTCCGCGCCCGAACGGCCCGGCGATGGGTCACCACTGACGCGCGGCCAGCTCGGTGATGTTTGCGTCGCATTCCTCCGCGCGGGCGCAGGTTACGCGGGTCCGGCAGACGACACTGGACCCATGAGCGAGCACCGCTTCACCCGCGACAACACCAGCGCCAGCAACGCCCCGGCCGCTGTCCGCCCACGTCACTACCCGCACAACCTCCGATACAAGAAGCCGGCGGAGGCGGCCCGGACCAGCCCTGAGGGGCACACCCTGCGCGCTCTGTCCGACCTCACGGTGGTGACCTGTGCCTGCGGCCTCACGACCCCGGCTCTCCCGAACGACGACGCCCGACTGGCCTATGAGGAGCACCGCAACGAGATCCGTGACGAAATGTCCTGAGCACCGGCTCGGCCGGCCGATCACGCACGCCACGGACCGGCCCTTCCCTGCCATCACGCCCCGTCAGCTCCGGGTCGGTGTCCGTGTGGCGGCCCTGCTACCGCGCTCGGCAGCGGGGCCGTCGTCACCTCGCAACCTCCCGGTCCGCTCTTTCGTTTCATGACAGAACGGTCACGCACCGCCACATCGGCCGATCGGATTCGTTGGCCCGGGTATGGAGCAGAAAACCGTTTCGCCTCCGCAGTGGACCGGCTTCACCCGGCTCGCCCAGGAGCTCTCGCAGACATCCGATGCCCCGATCTACGACGCCGTCGAGCGGCAGTGGCTCGCCCAGGGCCGGGAGGTGCCCCGCCGCCCGGGCCGGACGTGGAACGGCAGGCATCCGGTGCATGCCGACGACCTGTTCCGCCGCGCCTGAGCGTCACGCTCACCGCGGCCGTACGGCCTCTCCCGCATGCGCCGCAAGGCAACGGCGTCCGCGCGCACACCCTCAGGGGCTCCCGCCGCCTGCTACTGCCCGGGTACGGGACGGCACGGGGCGGCGCTCCGGTCGCCTTGGCCTGCACGCCGATCCTGGGCTTGGCCGATACGCCCCAGCGGGGTGTGACGATCACACCGGAGGCTCCCGCGGCCGCCCGCATGCCGTGGGGTGAACGACCGCCCTTTCAGGAGATTGCCAGTTCCGCCGGTGGAGGAAGGCGGCGGAACCGGTCAGGGCGACGGCAAGGCTTGCCGGCGCGCGCACGAGCACGTTGACCGACATCGCGTCGTGGTAGCGTCGCGGCGGAGGCTCACAGGTGCCCGCCCCGGACGAGATGTGCGCCGTACCCGGCCCGCCAAGACGACGCACTCAGGAGGCGTCATGGCCGCAGGAACATCCTTCATCGATTTCGACAGCCAGGCTGCTCGGCCTCGCGAGTTGGACGTCCGCTGGATCCACGGCTCACCCTCGTCCAAGCACAACACCGACCCGGACATCCAGGTCCATGAGTACGACGAGCACACAGTCATCCTGCGGCAGAACATGGCGATCAACTACGAAGCGCCGTTCCTGTTTCTGCTGTTCGGCAACGAACGGGCAGTGCTGATCGACACCGGGGCCACCGCGTCGAGTGAGTTCTTTCCCTTGCGTCCGGTGGTGGACCAGCTCGTCGACAGCTGGCTCGCCCGCCACCCCCGCCCGGATTACCACCTGCTGGTACTGCACACACACGCCCACGGCGACCACATTGCGGGCGACGGCCAGTTCGCCGACCGCCCCGACACCACAGTGGTCGCAGCAGAACTCCCCACGGCCTGGAAGTACTTCGGGTTCGACCAGAACCCCACCGCCACGGCGAGGGTCGATCTGGGAGGCCGCACGCTCGAGTGCCTGGCCACCCCCGGTCACCACGAGGCAGCCGTCACGTTCTACGACCCGTGGACCGGGTTCCTGCTCACCGGCGACACGGTCTATCCAGGCCGCCTCTACATCCAGGACTGGTACGCCTTCGCCCGGACCATCGACCGCCTGATCGAATTCTGCGAACACAGACCGGTCACCCACGTCATGGGCTGTCACATCGAGATGACCACCGAACCGGGCGTGGACTACCCGGTCCGCACCACCTACCAGCCCCACGAACCCCCACTGCAGATGACCACCGGCCACCTGCACGAGATCCGCGCCGCACTCAACGAGATGGGCAACCAGCCCCGCCGACGCGCCTTCCCTCTCTTCGTCATCTGCCCGGACGACTGAGCCGCGCTGACCAAGCCGACCGCGTTGTCACAGCGGCCGGCCTGGCCTGCGTCGAGCCGGACTCCGGGCCGCGGAGCCCGGCGTGCCCGCGGCGTCACGCGGGCAGCCTGCCCCGAACGGTCTGGTGATATTGCAGGCAAGAACCCCGCTGACGAATCGAGGTCAACCTCGGGTGCATCTCTGCTCGGGATCCATATCGGCCGCGGAGCTGCACCTGTTGAGTGCTCAGACTCCGATGCCGTAGTCACACCGGCCATACCAAGGTCATTTCATGTGGTGACCAGCAGCTCGACTCACCTCTCAGCTTCCGCTGAGCGGAGACTCCCACGTGGGGTCGTGCAGGGATCTTCTCGTGAGGTGGGCCAGCAGGTGCTGCGCCGTGTTGGAGGCACTGTCTTGCGGCGCGCCGACCACCGTCAGGGCGGAGGTGAGCCTGGCCGACGATTCTTCCGGCACATCCGGGTCGGTGAGGAGCGGAAGAATCAGCAGGAGCCGGGCTGCCGTGTCCTGGACACCTTCGGCACCGGAGGAGGGGCTGTCAGCGGTACGGACCAGTTCGCGCCACGTCAGCCCAGTACCCCTGAAATCTCCGTCCCAACTCGCGATCTGCTGGACGTAGCTCCTGCCAGGATGGGTGAGGAGATAGTCGGTGCCGTAGTCGCCGTCCAGGTTGCGGTAGATCACCACGGCTCCAGGGCCGGTTTCGGCCGGCAGCCGAAACACTGGCCAACGCTCGGGATCGAAGAGGACCTCGGACAGGGCATCGGCATCGGCGCCGTCGTCGCCGAACCACTCAGGAACCGGCCGCTCGGCACACCCGCCGTCGCTGCACATCGCCAGAAGGTAGTTCGACCAGAAGCCCGGGCGGGCAAGCAGTGGCTCGCCCGCCACCAACGCGTCGGCGTCATATCCCTTGATCAGCATTTCTCAATCCTGTCACCAGCCACTGACACGGTCCGATCCGGTATCGACAAGGGAGCGCCGCCCAGTTACGGGACAGGTCTCAGCGGGACACGCCAGTGAAACCGGCGGCCGTCACGAAAGATTGAGGTCAACCCACTCTGAATCCAGAGAATGCGATGACCTTCTGACTCAGTGGATGCCCCTGTCCGAGAACTCGAATGTGTTCATCCAGCGTTTCACGCCATACGGGTATCGCCGAGCCGGAACCTTGCGCGCGCTCCACCAGACGCGCAACTTGGCGACGCGCATGGAGAGTGTGAAGGTGGTCGACCCCGAGTACTCTTTTCCTGTCGTCGAGGAGTTTCCGTGCCCGCTCCAGAGCTTCTTCGTGCAACTCCATAGCCGCTAACCAAGTGACCTCCCGCCCGCGAGCGTAGAGGGTATCGGCATGGTCCGATCCCAGCACGAGGGTGCGCCTCCTCACCAGCGCCTCGGTGAGATCGAACGCCTCGGGGTATCCACCGGATTTTCCCGTCCACATGGCTATTCTGGCTTCGACATCCAGGGTGTCTATGTGGTCGGGCCCCAGCTCTCGTTGAAACCGTTCCAGTAGGGCGCGACACTGAGCCGCGGCGTCGGCCGGACGTCCCAGCTTTCCGACAGCGTTGGCGATGTGCAGACGGGTGTCGAGAGTGTCGGGGTGTTCCGCCCCGAGGTGCGATTCACGGAGAGGCAGCAGATCGCGCATCAAGGCGAGGGCTTCGGCTGGACGCCCTTGTTTCAATGTGAGGTACGCCAGCTTGGCGTGGGCGTCCAAGGTGTCTCTGTTCTCCCTCCCCAGAGACCGCGTACGGGACTCCCAGATCGACCGCAGCTCGGTCACCGCCTGATCGATGTGGCCCGTTTTCCCCAGGATGACGGCTTTGGCGACATCTGCTGCTGCCAGTCCGGCCCGGGCCGCCACCGCAAACGCCCTTTCTGCTCGATCGTGGCGGGCATCGAGCAGCGCCATCATGCCCATGTCGAGCGCATCGCGAGGTCTGGCGTGCGCCAGGATCAGATCCCACGATTCGTCCGGAATCACTTCGAGGTTGAGGGTGTCCAGGAAATAGTCGAAAGCCCTGAGTCCGGTGCTCGGTTCGCCGACGAGCATACTGGCGCCGGTGTGCCCCAGCGGCCGCAGAGTCCACGCGAGCGCGGCCTCCATGGCTTCCGGCCGCAACGGTGCCCCTCCCCTGTTCCTCAGGTAGATCTCGTGCAACTGCTCCAGAAGGGAAACCCCTACGGCTTCGTGCATGCCGGCTCGGCGCACGTCCACTGCGGCCAGCACGAGCGCAGCCCCTCGCGGATGGGCACCAGGGGACCAAGCGTTCTTCCACGCCTCGAGGAGTTCCGGACCGGCGGCCAGGACCTCGGCCACGCCGAATGCTTCCGAAGCGCTCAGCGCACGGCTGATGCGACGGTCTTTTCTGTAGAGCTGAGCCCTCTCGCGCTCGGCCGGCGACCACTGGCGCGGAATCCGGATCTTCTTCGCCTGACGCACCACATCACGACCGTCACGCCAGACTTCGTAGTCGGCGCTGTCGATGACCACTTCGGCATGATCGCCGAATCGGTCGTACTCAATGGTTCGCATGGTGGCGACGATCGTGGATCCGCTTTCCAGCATGCGACTCAGGGAGGAAGACGTCATTCCTCCGGGACCCAGGAACCGCTCCAGATCATCAAGCCAGATCAGGTACCGCCTCCGCATGTTCAACGCACCGATCAGACTTGAAATGCCATCCCGATTCCGAGGGCTCAGCAAGAAGTGATCCGGAGTCAGCAGGCGTGCGGCCTCAAACGCGGATCGCGTCTTCCCCGCCGTCGATTCTCCCAGGAGAAGAACGAAACCTCCGCTGCGGATCGCCGCATGCAGGTCCGCGTCAATATCGCGAGGGATGTAAGGCGGCGTACTCCAGTGCCTTTCCGCGTAGTCTCCGGCGTCATGTTGGTACGGGTGAATTCCGACCAGAACCGGATCCCTGATCTCCCGGACACGTGGCAGGCCGCCGCGCGAGTCCTTGGCCAGGAGACTGGTCGCCGCACGAGCCCGCTCATGACGCCTGTCGTTCAGCTCGGACTCGTTCCTGGCTGCTGCGCCACTGCACACGGCAAGGAATGCGGCACCCACCAACCCGGCTTGCGTCGCCGGTAACCACAACCCCGCGATGAGCCCGGCCGCGCTTCCCATCAGCGCGAATATCGTGAACTTGACCCACAAGCCGCATCGAAACCAAAGGTTGCGCACGTTCGCAGTCCCCCCGTGCTCCACGACGTCGTGGCCCCATACCTACCTCTGGCCGATGGTCATTACACTCCGGCCGAGGGACCACACGGTCGCGGCCGCCCGTGCGTCGCCTCGCCCTCCGCCGCGCACCCCGGGGCGATGAGCGAATACTCGTCGACGGCCCCACTCCCCCACCGCCGCCTGCTCAGAGGCCGTGACTCGGGCGTGCCTTCGCTCGGCTCTGGCGGAGCGCAACACATTCGCCGATCAGATCGTGCAGCTCATACGCCGCCTCCATGATTCGATCAGCCGACTCCCCCTCGTGGAGATGGGCGTTGGCTTCGGTGGCAGCGAAGACGTCGACGAGCACATTCACCCCAGTCGAGGAATGGCGTCGAGGCGCGCCCACGCATCTGCGCACGCTTGAAGAGACTGCTTGAAAGAAGCGTAAACCTCTTCGTCAAATCCATCCCGAATTCGCAGACTTTCATCGAATGCCAACCAGGACTCGACCATCCGGTCAAGCGGATCAGGCGTCATCGGGAATCCTCTGGTTCTCGCTCCTGATGCTCCAGCCGAGTCCGGCACCTACGACATCGGAATGACTCGCCGGACGATCTTCCCATTCTGTGAGATCGGTCCAGAAATGGCCACCCACACCTTCGATGGAAATGTCTTCAAATCCGGACAGACATTCGTCGCACTCCAGGTAAGGGCGATTCAAGTCCACACGCATCACAAAGGTGAGTTCGCCGGAGTTGCACACCGTGCAATTGAGCCACGATTCGATCGGGAAGTCACTCGGGGTGGCTTGAGACGGGTTGATGTCCGCTCCTCACGAGAAGGGGGGTGTTGGAAGGCCGTCGGTCGGAGGCTACGGCTGGGCGTCCTCGTCGGACGGTGCGACGGCGGCGAGCCAGAGTTGGATCTCCATGTCCCCGTCGCCGACCAGGCAGTAGGACTGCAGGACGAGCTGCCGCTCACCGACCTGCCACACCGTGGACGACTCGCCGTCGCCGGAGCGCAGGCACAGCTCGACTCCCGGGAGCGGCTCGCCGAAGCGGGCGGTGAGCCGACCGATCGCGTCGGCCCCTATCTCACTGAACCGTTCGTTCGCCCAGTCCTCGAGGAAGGAGAAGTCGTGCTGGTGCTCGGCGTAGAGGAAGGTCTCCGCGACCACGCTCATGGCTCCCAGCGAGGTGCCGTCCTCGTCCGGGTCGTCCTCTTCCTCCGCGGGCTCGTACGGATCCTCCCTGGAATCGCAGATCAGCGAGCAGGGCTCGAAGCGGCGGGGCTCGGCGGCGAGCAGCTCGTCCGCGAGGTCGGCGATGTCCCGCTCCGGGGCACCCGGGTACACCAGGTAGGAGTGCGCCTCGCGGCAGTGCTCGGGCTCGACGCGTTCGAAGGTGCCCTCGGCCGCGGTGGTCTCCCACAGGGTCGTCCCGGCCCCGTTCATCAGGCGCAGGGCCGCACCGTCCGCGGTGGCCTCGACCCGGCAGACGTCCAGGCCGTCGCGGTCCACGTGGGCCACGCCGCCGTCGCGGGTGACGAACGCGGCGAGTCCGGTCCCGAAGCCGAATCCGAGAACCCAGCCCCCGGCGTCGGTGAGGGGCTCCAGGTGGTGGACGGGGATGAACCGCCCGTCGGAGCGCAGGACGCCCCACGCCCGCCCGGAGGGACGGCCGTCGGTGGCGGTGGCGGTGGCGGTGGCGGTGGCGGTGGCACGGACCTCGTCGGAGTCCTCCTCGTCCAGCGGTTCCAGGTAGTGGGCCACTGCCGCCCCGGCGTCGTTGAAGTCCTCCGCCCACTCGTACTCCCGCTCGATGACCTCCTCTCCGGTGGCATCGAGGTATCCGTGCGCATAGCCGTTGTCGAAGCGGACCAGACCGCACCGGAAGTCCTCGGACAGCCGGTTGCTGTCCGCCTTGATGACCACCTCGCCGCGGGCGTTCAGGAAGCCCCGGAAGTGGCTGCCGATGCTGCCGCCGAGGACGTACGCGAGGCCGTTCGCGTGGAAGGCGTTGAGCATCGGGAAGGACGGCTCGACGACCCACTCCCCCTTCTCGTCGATCAGGCCCCACAGGTCACCCACCCGGACGGGCGCCGCGCCGTCGGGGCCGAACGGGCGCAAGCCGTCGAACCGCGCCTCGATGACCGTGCGGCCCGTACGGTCGATGTAGCCGCAGCGCCCGCTCTCGGCCATCCGCACTCCGGCGAACCCGTTCGGCGCGAACCGGCCCGCCGCGGCGTACTGCGGGCGGATGACGAAGCGGCCCGTGGCGTCGATGTATCCCGCCCCGTCCTCGGTGCGGGCGGCGGCCAGGCCCTGGCGGAATACGTGGGCCTCGGTCAGGGCCGCCGGTATGACGGGTAGGCCGTCCGTCCCAGCGTAGCCCCACCGCCCGTCCTTAGCCTGGAACCGGGAGAGTCCGTCGTCCTCGAACCCCTCGGTGTAGGACAGCGCCGGTTCGGCCAGCCACTCACCGCGGTGGTCGAGGTAGCCGCACCGGCCCTCCTGGTCGACGGCGGGAGCGACGAACCCGCCCCGTCCGTCCGGGTGGAACGACCCGACCGCGCTCAGCTCCGGCGCCCGCACCAGTCGCCCGTCGGCTCCGACGAGGGCGTACCGCGCTCCGGGGCCGCTCGGCGGCCCCCCGCAGGGGACGACGTACGGCGGCTCGGCGGTGGCGGTGGTGCTGGACGGCATGGTGCGGCTCCTCGCACGGGGCCCACGCAGTGTCACCGACTGCCCGGCCCGGGGATGATCAGGAGTGGCTCATGCTAAAGGGCACGTCCGACAGTGGATCCCGCGCCGGTGCCGGGGTGGGCAGCGGGCGGCGGGCGGCGACGGGGCCCGGCGCACACCGTCCGGGAGGACGCCACCACACCGGTGCACCGTCGCCGTCAGGTGCAGACCTTGCGCGCAGGAGGGAGCCGACCGCCGGTCAGGTGGCGGTCGATTGCGCTGTCGATGCAGGCGGCTGTCGGCGAGGGTGGCGATGTGGATGGTGTTGTCGTCGGTGAGCAGGTGGCCGGAGGAAAGCCGGCGGGCCGGGAGCGGGCAGCACGTCCATGTCCCGGGCCGCGTCCGGACGCCGCCGCGCTGTCGTCGATGTCCGCAGGATCGTCGGCAGGGGCGGAGTCGGGGCCGCAGTCCACCGGGGTGCTGTCGTCGATGCCGCGCGGATCCATCGCGACCGCGCTGATTGCCGTTTCCGTCCCCGGCTTACGGATGGCCGTCGGCGCAGGCGACTGTTCGTAGTAGCGCCGCAGTTCCAGCGGCACCGCCGGAGTCGAGGTCGAGGTCGTGGGCGAGGTCCGGGGCGCGGTCGAGGTCGCACCCTCCGTGCTCCTCTTTGTTGCCTCGGCGCCCGGCTGCAGCACAGGCAGGGACTGCCGCAGGCGGCCAGGTGCGCAGGCCGGCAGCAGCACCGCAAGCGCGCTGCCGAGCGCTCGGCGACATTTCCGTCCGGTGGTGGTCGGGACAGCGCTCAACGCCATGCCTTCGCTCCCGCCCGTGCGGCACGATCTCACCTTGGCTCGGGGCAACGGACCCCGACACGGGAGGCCGGGTGCCCTGTCCGCTACAGCCCGGAGATCACCGCCGCCACGGCGCCGAAGCCCAGGTGGGCGACGGTGAGCATCAGCCATTCGATGATTCCCATGCGCCAGTCATTGCGCATGAGCACCCTCCACTCGTGAACGATGTCTCCGACGGCGGCCGCGAGCAGCGGCGCCCAGAGCAGAAACCACCAGGACCAGACGTCGCCGAAGCGGAGCACGGTGCACACCAGGCCGGTGAGCACCACCGCCAAGCCCCACGATGGCTTCTGCCGCGTGTCGTTGGCGTGCTCGGCGGTGGATGGGTTGTTCATGTCTGATGGCCTTTCATGAAAGGTGGCAGCCCCCTGTGCGGCCGTGCGACGACCGCCCCGTCCGGGCCCCGGGTGGCCCCCTCGGCATCCCGGTGATTGCGCTGGGCTACCGTCACCGCATCAAGATCGATGCTTCCGCCCGTCAGTTCTGCCATGTTCCGCCCGAGCACGGTTCGACCATGCCGGCCGCCTGTACGGCACGGGCAGGAGCCGACACACACGACTACTGAGGGGGAAGGTGTGCCCGAAACAGCTGCGCACACACGGGGAGACCGGCTGGCGCGCATACCGGAGGTCGATGCTCTGCGCGGGTTCGCACTCATGGGAATCCTGCTGGTCAACGCGTTGATGATGGCTGATCCATACGGCCTCGGAAGCGTCACCGACCCGGGTGCCTCCGTACTCGACCGGACCGTCGAGGGTGTCGTCCAGACCTTCGCGGTCGGCAAGTTCTACCTGATGTTCTCGTTCCTCTTCGGCTACAGCTTCACCCTCCAGCTGGCCTCCGCCGAACGCGACGGCACCAGCGCCGTTCCCCGCCTGCTGCGCCGCTCGCTCGGCCTGCTCGTCCTGGGAATCCTGCACGCCGTACTCCTCTACACCGGCGACATCCTCATGACGTACGCGGTGCTCGGCCTGATCCTGATCGCAGCACGCAACTGCACACCGGACACCGCACTCAGCGCCGCCCGGATCCTGTACGGGTGCCTCTGCGCCCTCCTGCTCCTCGTCGGGCTGGCGTCCCTGCTCATGTCGAACGCCGAGGCGGCCGAACTGGACGCCGAACTCGCTGACGGTTTCGCCGCACTGATCGCCGACTACCGCGGCGACGCCTCGTCCGTCGTGCAGGCCAACCTCGGCCAGCTGCCCGATCAACTCCTCGCCGCACTGCTGCTGAGCGGCTTCGTCATGGCGGCCTTCCTGATCGGACTGCACTGCGGCAAGCGGCGCCTGCTGACCGACACGGGCAACCACCATGCACGGATGCGCCGCATCATCCTGGTCGGTACCGCCGTGGGCCTGCCCGGCAGTGTCTTCATGGCCCTGGCCGTCAGCGGCCCGCTCGGTCCCCGGTGGTCGACCTTCGGCCAGATGGTCGGAGCCGTCACCGCCCCCGCCCTCACCGCCGCATACGTCTGCGGGATGCTCCTGCTCATGAAGACCGCCCACGGCGCGCGGATCGCCGCGCTCTTCGCGCCTGCCGGCCGGATGGCCCTGACGAACTACCTGAGCCAGTCCCTGGTCATGGCCCTCCTCTTCACCGGCTACGGCCTGGCCCAGTACGACCGCCTCGGCCCGGCCGTCGTCGTACTCGGCGCCCTCGCGCTGTACGCCGGTCAACTCGCCCTCAGCACATGGCTCATGACGCGATTCCGGTACGGACCGGTGGAATGGCTGCTCCGCACGGTCACCCTCGCACGACTCCCACAGCACCACGACCGTGACCGGTCGGCGGCCACACGGTGACGCACGCTTCGCCGCCCTTCGAGCCGACGTGATCCGGAGCAAGCATCCGGGCCGGGGCCGGAGGCAGGGCGCGACGCCCCCGGAGGTGCTGCCTCCGGGGGCGTCGGGTCCGTTCCCGCGGGCGGATTCGCCCGCATGCGTCAGGAAGTGCGCTTCAGGGTCCAGGTGTTGGGGTTGAAGCTGGGGACGGCGGAGTAGCGACAGCCGCTCGAGTAGTAGGTGTTGGTGATGGTCCACCCTGCGGGCGGCCAGGTCGACGCGCAGGCGTTGACCTGGGTACCGACCGGGTAGCCTCTGAGGTCCTTGATCTGCTTGGTGTTGGGCGTGAAGCCGGAGCCGCACCCGCCGCTGTTCCACCACTGGGTGTCCACCCAGCCGTCCGGGGTGAGCGTGCTGGAGCACATGGTCAGCGTGTCGCCGGGTGCCGCCGACGCGGGGCTCGTGGTGACTGCGAGGGCGGTGACGGCCGCCATGGTGGCCAGAGCGGCGGCGTATCGGGTGCGGATCACGAGACGTTCCTTCCTCGGCGCGCTGGGCTCGCCGCCGACCGTCGGCGGGCCGTGCCAGGCGCCGCCTCATTGCTATCCGATCGGTGCAGTATGCAGACAGTCACCTTTTGGGCATAAGCCTGCAGCACTTTAGAGCCGGTGGGAGGTGTCTGCTGCCCGGTGGCCGGTTGCCCGTTGCCTGTTGCCTGTCAGGCGCCTTCGCCGAGGACGGTACGGATCAGCGCCCGCTGGGTGTCGGACAGGAAAGGGTCCTGGAGATCGAGCACCTCGTCGTCGACGGTGATCCGGTAGTGGTAGCCGTCGGCCACGGGGGCGACGGCCCGTTGCGCGAGTTCCTCGAGCTCCGCCGCGTCCGCGCGGCCCGAGGTGTCGAGTGCGCGGAGCTTCTCGGAACCGGCGAAGCCTCCGGAGCGGGTGACCGTAATCAGCATGGCTGTTTCTCCCTGTCCTCACGGTGTCACTCGGTCTGCACGTTGCAGCCACTCCTGCGAATGCCCGCGACACCGGCCCGCTGTCGCAGAACGGGGCTGTGGCGGTACGAACGTCCGGAAAACGCCGATGCATGGCCTGTCGGCGGGCACTGGCTAGGATTGTCTTGATCGTTTTCGGTGTCGGGGGGACATGGGGCATGGGCAGGCAAGGCGCGAGGCGTATGGCGGCGGCGCTCGGGGTGCTGAGCATCCTCGGCGCAGGATGCGGGCCGACGGCCGACGGAACGGCGTCACCCACCGCCTCATCCGCCACCCCGGGCACACCGGCCGCATCCTCATCCGCGTCCGCGAGGGCGGCGGGCGGGGTCGGCGAGCCGGGCAGTGCGGCTCCCGGGCCGGCCGCCGGCAAGGTCGCACCGGATCCGGGCACCCGTCCCACCACCGTCGGACTTCCCGTGATGGAACAGCTGGAGTGCGAAGAGGGAAGCTCCACCTTCCGCTTCGGCAGCGGCTGGGACCTTGGCCTCTCCGGGGTGGACGATCTGTCCCCGCGTTCGAGCGGCACCAACGAGACCGTGACCACCTGCCGCGGCTTCCCGCCCATCAGGCTGACCAAGTCCGGTATGACGGTGACCGCGCCGGACCTCATCGCCCGTACGGAACTGTTCCACGCCGTGCCGGACCCGATGGCCGCCGTACAGAAGGCAATGGCCGCTTCCCTACCGCCCGGCGGAGAGCGGAAGACAGTGGGCGAGCCGACCGTGGTGGTCGCCGGAACCCTGGCACTCGCCTGCCGGCACAACCTCGCCGACGGCTTCCCCATGGCCAGTTGCTTCTGGGCCGACTACGGCGCGGTGGGCGCGATCGACTACTTCCCGCCCGGCGGCGACCGGCACTTCTCCATGAAGCAGGCGGTCGAACGGACCAAGGAGTTCGCCGGCACCGCCCTGCAGGGCGCCGGCGTCCGCTGACCCCCGGACCCGTGGGCGCCCACCCACGCGGTCCCGGGTGCGCCCGGCCGGCCACGCAGCCGATCGGCCCCGGCGTTCGGTCAGCACCCCGCCGGCGCGACCGGCTCAGCTTCGGCGGGCTCGGTGGGCCGCGCGGTCGCGCCAGTGGCAGTACGCCGCCGCCGGATCGGTCCAGTACCTCCACGGGAGGGCGTCCACGTAGCCGTCGACCAGGCGGAACTGTGCCAGCGCCGCGTCGTACCGCTTCTGGCGGGTCAGGAAGTAGGCCAGCAGGTGGCGCACTTCTGCGGTGTTCGGATGGTTCGAGGGCGCGGCGGCAACGTCGGCCAGGGCGGCGTCGACCAGGGAGATCAGGTGGGGTGACCGGAAGTCGGCGTTGCTCGCGTCCGTGTCACCGTGCTCGTACCAAGCGATCAGCGGCAGGACGGTGAGCAGGCTGCCGAGCGGTGCGTCGGCGGCCGCCCGCTGGGCGAAGGACTTGGCGCGTTCTTCCGAGCCTCGCCACTTCGCGCACCAGTACTGGAGAGCCGCGTAGTGCGCGTCGTAGTGGTGCGGGTCGCGGGTGACGATCTCCTTCCAGATCCGGTGCATGTCATCTTCGGAGTAGCCGAGGCCCAGGGCCGCCCATATCTCGTTGATGTAGGGCGTGGGGTCGTCCGGGTTCAGCTCGGCCGCGCGTGCGTTCTCCTCCGGTACCCGGGCCAGGGTGGCGTGGAATCCGGCGAACTGCTCACGGCTGGTGTGTTTCGCCCAGCCGCCGCCGCGCTGGTGCCAGGCCAGGTTGACCATCGCCTTGGCCCGCACCAGTGCGACGTCGGCATCGTCGGGCCCGACAGCTGCCGCCCACGCGTGCAGCCAGCTGTCGGGGAGGGCCGCTCGATGGGAGCCGAGGGTGGCGGCGCAGGAGGAGCGGCGTGCCCAGTCGCGGTTCTCCCTGGTCTCGGCCATCAGCCGCGCGGCCTGCTCCCAGCTGCCCCGGGCGGCCGCGGCGGCCGCCGACTCCAGCTCGGGGTTGGCGGCCGCCCGCCCGGTGTTCTGCCTGGACTGGGGAAGGAGTCCGGCCTTCCGGGCGGCACGGGACGAACCCCCGGCCGGGACATCGGCGGTGGTGCGGCGGTAGTAGATGACCGCCACGGCGATGGCGAGCCCGATGACGACGATGCGTGCAACTTCCAAGGTGGGAGCCCCCGATGAGGAGTGATCGAGACGGTGGGGACCACGGGAGTATGTCCTGGGAGCTCGATCCCTCGCAAATACGTTTCCGCAGGTGGCGCGGGGCATCGGGGGTGGAACCCCGGGTCACCGTCCGGGAGATGGCCGGGTAGGGCTGCGGCCGTCGGTCGGGGGCGGCGCAGCAGCCCTCATCGACCGCCGCGAAGGCTCCCGAAGACACGAGTGACCCACCCGTCCAACCGGGTGGCGAAGTCCGACGCGGAGGTGATCCCCGAGGCCGGCAGACAACCGGCGTCGTCAAGGTCGGCGATGAAGTCCACATCGGCCCAGCCACCACGGAACAGCACGACCTCCAGTACGGCCTCCCCCGGACCGGATACGACCACGCCGATCGAGTCCGGATCATGAGCCCGCGCCCTGTCGGTCTCCAGCGGCTGAGGCCAGGACGCCTCCGCATCCCTCCACGTCACCCGGCCCACGTCAAGGCCGGCCGATGTCCAGCCCACGGTGCGCTCCGCCAGAACGACAGCGGCCTCATCAAGATCGACAACTCTGTCCACGAGGGAATCATCCCCCATGGTCGATGGGTACCTCCTTCGGGCGAACGGGGACACCCCGGCACGCGGTTCGCGCTGCCCGTTTCGCGCCACCCGCCCGGGGCGGCCGCCACGGCGGGATCGGGGCTCGGTGAACGCGCACGCCACGGCCCGAAGAACCGTTGCCCCTTACAGCGAGATGCGCGTACGTGCGTGCGAGACGCCTGAGGCGCATGAGGCCCGGCGGCATGGTTGGTAGGCACAACAAAGCAGTATCGCGACCGATTCCGCCCTTCATGGGCGGCGGAGCCTTCGAAAGGATGGGCCGCGACAGTCGGTCGCCCGCCACGAACGGGCGGCCCTCCGGTCGCCGAAGCAGAGGGGAACCACCATGTCAGCGCGTAAGACCCTGGCGATCACGGCCGTAACCGCGGTCCTGATCGCGGGGCCCGTCCTGTCCGCCCACGCCTCGACCGCCACCCCGACCGTCCGGCAGAGCGCCTACACCGTGCAGGCGCGAGCCGCCGGACTCACAGACCGCCAGGCAGGACAACTCCAGCGGGAGGTCGACGCCGTCCTCGCCGCGGACCCGCAGGCCCGCCAGGTCTCCGCGAACAAGCTCACCACCGCCGGCGGCAGCGTGGTCCTCGCCGTCCCGGGCCGGGCCGAAACCCGCGACCTGGCCGCCCCGGACACGGCCCTGGCCTGCGGCCACGGTCACCTGTGCATCGTGGACGGGCGCGGCTACAACTACGACTACTACCGGTGCGGCTACTACGACTTCAACGGCGTCGGCGACGGCACCTTCAACAACAACCAGACGTCGGGCACCCGGGCCCGCTTCTACAACTCGAACGGCAGCGAGCGCTGGTCGAACGTGGCGAAGTCCACCGGCACGGCCTCCTGGACCCCTGTCTTCCACATCCGCCCCTGCTGATCCTCGCCAATGCCCCCCACCCCGTCCCGGGCCGGGGGGCATTGGGATCGACTCGAGTCGGGTCGGGTCGTATGCCGGGTCCGGGAAAGGGCCTTGGTGCGCGGGAGCCGTCGCGGCGCGTGGTGAAGTGGTCGTTGAAGGGGCTCCGGCCGTAGTAGTGGACGCACTGCTGGAGGTGCAACAGTTCGAAGTTCCCGTCACCGCGCCGCAGGAGCGGCTCGCGTCAGCGGATCACGCGCCCCTCGGACAGAGGCACGGCCCAGGCCTCGCGCTCACCGGTTTGTACAAGAGGAGACAACTTTTCGATGGGCCGTGTAGCCGAGGTCGCGCCGGGTAGGCGGCGCGGCAGACACACCGTCAAGGAAGAGGAGACCACTTCATGCTGATGGCTCACCCCGCCCTGCTGCCCGCCGCCATAAGCGAGTACGAGACCCTGCGCCTGCTCAACGCACGGGACGGCAGTCCGGCCACACGCCGTCGCATGGACGAGGTCGGCTCCCTGCTGTGCACCGCCACCGGAACGGGAAACCCGGACGCCGCCCTGGTCGCGGCCCGCTACCGCCTGCCCGGGGCACGTACATTCGACGACTCCGTGCTCTCCTCCCGCTGACGTCCTCTGTCGCGCCGCAGGCGGTTGCCGCAGCCGGTTGCCTCAGGCACCCCGGGATGACGTGTACGCGTGGACGGTGACGGAGTGGCCGTTCCGCTAGCCTGCCGGGGTGAACCAGCCCGTGCGGGCCGGGCGTCTATGGGGATGGAGGGCGGCCATGGCCGTTCGTTTCGACTGCTCGACGGAGTCGGGCCGGATCGACGGGCTGCGCACGGCCGCTCTGGCGGTGCGCAGCGGTGATCTGGTGGTGCTGCCGACGGACACCGTCTACGGCATCGGCGCGGACGCCTTCGACGGCGACGCGGTGGAAAGGCTGCTGGGGGCCAAGGGCCGGGATCGGGCCATGCCCTCACCGGTACTGGTCGCCTCCCCGGACGCCCTGCACGACCTGGTCACGGACTTCCCCGATCGGGGTTGGGCCCTGGTGGAGGCGTTCTGGCCGGGCGGTCTGACGGTGATCGCCCGCCACCGGACCTCGCTGACCTGGGATCTCGGGGAGACCGGCGGCACGGTCGCGGTCCGGATGCCGTCCCATCCGGTGGCGCTCGAGCTGCTCGCCGAGACCGGACCGATGGCGGTCTCCAGCGCCAACCTCACCGGGCACCCGTCCCCACAGGACTGCGATGCCGCGCAGGGCATGCTCGGCGACTCGGTCGCCGTCTACCTCGACGGCGGGCCCACCGAAGCCGCCGTCGCCTCGTCGATCGTGGACCTCACCACTGCGGTGCCGGTCCTGCGGCGTGCGGGCGCGATCAGCGCCGAGAGCCTGCGCAAGGTCGTACCCGACCTGCAGGAGGCGTGACCCCCGGCTCGGGAGGCAGGGCCCGGCCCGCCTCGGTGGGAGGTTCCCGGCCCCGGCCGGTACATGCGCTCCTTCGGCGGACCCCGCACTGTGGCGAGCCGGGCGAAGTCGTAACCTGCGGCCATGAGTGACGCACCCTCCCTGACTCCGTCCGAAGCCTTCGAGCTGCTGCTGGCCGGCAACCAGCGGTTCACCGCGGGTGCGCCTCTGCACCCGAACCAGGACGCGGCGCGGCGCACCGAGACCGCACCCGCTCAGCGCCCGTTCGCCGTCCTGTTCGGCTGCTCCGACTCCCGACTGGCCGCCGAGATCATCTTCGATCGCGGCCTGGGCGACCTGTTCGTGGTCCGCACCGCAGGTCACGTGGCCGGTCCGGAGGTGCTGGGCAGCATCGAATACGCAGTCAGCGTGCTGGACTGTCCTCTGGTCGTGGTCCTGGGCCACGACACGTGCGGTGCGGTCGCGGCCACCCGCGCCGCCCTGGCCGACGGTGTCATGGCCACCGGGTACGTACGCGACGTCATCGAGCGCGTCACGCCCAGTGTCCTGGCCGCCCGAGCCGCCGGACTCAGCGAGGACGACGACATCATCGCCGAGCACATACGCCACACCGTCGGCCTCCTGCTGGACCGCTCCCGCGTGCTCGCCGACCAGATCGGCGCCGGTAGGACGGCCGTGGTCGGTCTGTCCTACCGGCTGGCCGACGGCAGCGCCCGGGTCATCACCGCCCGCGGTCTGCCCGAGGATGCGGTGGCGTGAGGTACGGGCTGGACCGACCGCGGGTTCCCGTCTCGACCGTCCGGTGAGTCACCGGGCAGGTCACGCCGTGTGGAGGGACGTGCGGTCAGGCGGGTTGCCACAGTTCGATCCGATTGCCCTCGGGGTCGGTGACCCAGCCGAATCGGCCGACGCCCTCCATGTCCTGCGTTTCTTCGGCCACGTCCGCTCCCTCGGCACGCAGCTGCGCGAGCATCGCGTCCAGGTCGCGGACCCGGAAGTTCAGCATGGTTTGCTGGGAGCGGGACCCGAAGTAGTCGGTCTCGGACTCGAACGCCGCGAACACCGTCGGCCCGGCGTCCTGCTGCCAGAGGCCGTTTTCATCGGCGTCCAGTCCCAGGCAGTCGCGGTACCACGCGCTCAGCGCTGCGGGGTTGGCGGCCCGCATGAAGTGTCCACCGATTCCACGTACACGTTCCATGCCCCCAGCTTGCCAGGACGCCGAACGGGCGGGCCGACACCACACCATCGACCCATGGCCCGGACCGGCCCGGCCCGGCCGCAACTCGACGGGGAGGCGTCAGCTCCCGCCGAAGCCGCGGAAGGTCCCTGATTCATCAGCGGCATCGGCGAAGTCCGCAAAGTCCATGTTGGCGATGCTGAGGTTGGCAGCCACGTCGGGAAACCAGCGAGCCGGAACCCTGAACGTTCGCCCGGGTTCGTCCGAGAGGTCCACGGCCATGACGGGTGGGCCGGATCCTCCATCGTGGCCGCGTCCGCCAGGAACACATGGACGATCTGGTCGTCTTCCTCCGCGGCAGCTTCCTCGTCCAGCAGTGCCTGGACATCCACGTCGGCGAAGCGCAGGTCGCTGACATAGGTGGCATGGGAATACTCGTCGGCAGCATCGAGTGCCGTCCGAACCGCATCCCAGGCTCCCTGGCCGCCGAAGTGGGTACGCAGGACCAGCGAAGTCAGATCATCGGGGTGCAGGGGCATGAACGTGATCCTCTCACCCGGCACCGACATCGAGGCCCGGTCCCGGGGCTCTGCCCGGATGGTCTCCCTGCTGTGCCACGGTCACGTCATGCGGTGGGCATTTCGGGGGGACAGAGGGTCCGGCGGATGGCGTTGCGGAGCCAGTGGTGGGCCCTGTCGGCTGCGTGGCGGGGGTGCCAGGCCATGCCGACGGTGACGGGCGGCAGGGCCAGGGGGATGTCCAGTAGGTGCAGTCCGAGGGCGATGGCGTCGCCGGTGAGGGGTGAGGGGGCGGCGCCGGGGAGTGCGGCGGGTACGAGGCAGACGATGTCGCTGCGAGCGGCGAGGGTGATCGCGGCCAGGTGGCTGGGGAGGACGATGCCGACCCGCCGTTGGAGGTTCTGTTCGGCCAGGGCGGCGTCGAGCGGGCCGGTGAACCGGCCTCGGCGGCTGACCGCGACGTGTTGGGCGGCCGCGAGCCGGGCCGCGGTCACGGGTCCTTCGGTCAGCGGGTGACCGGGCCGGACGGCCGCCACCATGCGGAGGCTGACCAGTTCCTCGACCCTGGTTTCGGGGTCCACGTGGTCGATGGACCCGACCTCCAGGTCGATCCGGCCGTCGCGCAGGGCGGGCCCGGCCTCCAACTCCTCGGCGCGGAGCCGGAACGAGACCCCCGGCGCCTCCTGCTCGGCCAGGCGCAGCAGTCCGGGGGCCAGTGCCGCGCCGACCAGGTCGGCGGTCTGCAGGGTGAAGGTGCTGCGCAGGGTGGCGGGGTCGACGCCGGTATCAGGGCTGAGCAGGGCCCCGAGGCGCTCCACCACGGCCGCGGCTTCCTCACGCAGAGCCAGGGCGCGCGGAGTGGGAACCATCGCCTGGCCGGCCCGGACCAGCAGCGGATCCTGCAGGGTACGGCGCAGGCGCGCGAGCGTGCGGCTCATGGCGGCGGGCGAGGTGTGCAGGCGGGCGGCGGCCCGGGTGACGCTGTGCTCGGTCAGCAGGGCGTCCAATGCGATGGCGAGATTGGCGTCGAGGGCCGAATCCGGGCTGTTCACCAGCATTATTCCATTTCAGTCAATGATTCCATGCCGAAGTTCCCATTGTGGCAGCACTGGAGTCCTCAGCAGGATGAGGGGCGTACCGACCGGCACGACCAGCGAGGTTTTTCATGATCGTCATTACCGCTCCCACCGGGAACATCGGCCGCCCCCTGCTCTCGCGGCTCCTGGAATCCGCCCCCGCCGCGGGCGAGGAACTGCGCGTGATCGTGCGCGATCCCGCCCGGCTGCCGGACGCGGCGCGCGGACGCGTCGAGGTGATCACCGGCTCGCACGGGGACGCCGAGGTCCTCGACCTTGCCTTCGAGGGTGCGGACGCCGTCTTCTGGCTCGTCCCCCCGGACGCCTCCCTGCCCCCGCAGGACGCCTTCAGCGGTTTCACCCGCCCCGCCGTGAAAGCGCTCGCCACCCACGGCGTCGGCCATCGTCGGCGTCTCCGCGCTCGGCCGCGGCACCCCGCTCGCCGACCGGGCCGGCCTCGTCACCGCCTCCCTCGCCATGGACGACCTCATCGCCGGCAGCGGCGTCGCCTACCGGGCCCTGGCCAACCCGTCCTTCTTCGAGAACCTTCTGGAGGAGGTCGACTCGATCCGCGACAAGGGCGTCTTCACCGACACCGCCGACGCCGACCGCAAGGCCCCCCTCGTCGCGACAGCCGACATCGCGGCCGTCGCCGCCGGCCTGCTGCTGGACCGCTCATGGACCGGCGTCGACAGCGTCCCGGTCCTCGGGCCGCAGGACCTGTCCCCCAACGACCTGGCCCGCATCATGACCGCACAGCTGGGCCGCCCCGTCCGCTACGAACGCCAGGCGCTCGACGAGCTGCACACCACCCTCGTCGGCCACGGCCTCGACGAGGCATTCGTCCGGGGCGTCGTCGACATGAAGCGCGCCAAGGAGCGGGGCCTGGACGCCGGCGTGGCCCGCACCCCGGACACCGCGTCCCCCACCGGCTTCGAGCAGTGGTGCGCCCGGACCCTGAAGCCCGCGATCCGCTCCTGAGGATCCACCGGTCCACCACCCGCCGCCGCAGCACATGGTGCCCGGCCCACCAGGACCACCTACGCCTTTGGAGGCGCACTGATGCCCGCTGAGGAAACCGAACCGCCGGTCACGGCGTTCATGCTCGTCAAGACCACACCCGAGTGGCTCGCCCTGACCGTCCAGCAACGTGTCGAGGCCTTCACCACCCGGGTCCTGCCGGCGATCGAGGCCAGGACCGCCGGCGTCCGGTCACGCTTCTACGACACGGAGTTCTACTCCGCGCGCGTCACCGACGTCTGGATGTGGGAAGCCGTGGACCACCACGCCTACCGGCTCCTTATCGACGCACTGCGCGAAACCCCGTTCTGGGACGGCTACTTCGAGGTGGTCGACCTCCTCGTCGGCACCGAGAACGGCTACGCCCGCACCTATGGCCTCGAACCGGTCGCCTCCATCACCACCTGAAGGAAGCCGCCGCGGTCCACCGCGCCTTCGAGCTGCTACCTGCCGAGCAGCGGCAGGGCCGGGAACATGTGGTCCTGCCAGATCAGGCGGGAGGCCTCCTCCGGGTAGGCGGCGAGGGCCGGCCGGGTGTCGAAGAGCCGTACGAGACGCTGCTCCGTGTCGTACGCGGGCCAGCCGGGGTCGCCGTGGGCGGCGAACGCCGTCCAGGCGGCCCGCATCCGTGCGGACAGCTCTTCCGCTTCCGGGGTCGGGCTCTCGCCGATCAGCACGGCGGGCTGGCCACGGTCCAGGTTGCCGAAGACGAGAGGTACGTCGAGGCCGTGGCAGGCGCCGAGGGCGCCGCCCATGCCCGGGGCGGACCAGGTCAGCTCGTAGACGTGGGCGAGGCCGCCCGCGGCGGTCTGGGCCCGCGCGAGGTGGAGGGACGGCATCCGGAACAGCCAGTCGGAGTTGACCAGTTCGTACAGCTCGTCCGGGCCCGCGGTCGGAAACGCGTCGCGGTAGCGGTGTGCGGCGTCCCGGCCGGGGCCGAAGACGCGCAGGGCGGTCTCCGCCTGCTCCGGGGTGACCTGGCCGAGCAGTCCGTCGAGCGCGGCGAGCAGCCGCGTTTCGTCGCGGGTGTGGCCGACGAGGAGTTCGACGTCCCGGGCGGCGCCGTCGGCCAGGGCCTGCCAGGGCGTGACCGGCAGGACGTCCCCGTCGACGACCGGCGAGAACGGGATCGCCCGGTGCCCGACCGGACCCCAACTGTCCGCCCACCGGTCCATCTTGGCACCGACCGCGTCACCGGCGGCGGCCAGCCGGGCGGGGTCGACCGCGGACAGGTCGCCCACCGTGGGCCCCGTCCCCAGCTCGGCGGCACAGGCGGCGGCGATGTCGGCGGCGAGCTCCGGTGAGAAGAACGTGCCCTGCACGCTCTGTGCCACGGCCCGGCCGAAGAGCCCGGCCGCGCGCGGCATCGCCAGCAGCGCGGCGACCGACCCGGCGCCCGCCGACTGGCCGAAGACCGTGACACGGTCCGGGTCACCGCCGAAGGCCCGAATGTTGTCGCGCACCCATTCCAGGGCGGCGACCTGGTCCAGCAGGCCCCGGTTGGCGGGCGCCCCCTCGATCTGCCCGAAACCCTCCAGGCCCACCCGGTAGTTGAACGTCACCACGACGACACCGCCGTCACGCGCGAGGCGGCCGCCGTCGTACTCGGGAAGACCGGACATGCCGATCGAGTAGGCACCGCCCTGGATCCACACCATCACCGGCAGCGCTGCGCCCGGGCCCGGGCCCGGTTCCGGCGACCAGACGTTGACCGTCAGCCAGTCGTCGCCCGCCGCGTCCCGCGCCAGCGCGTCCATGCCGAAGTGGCCGCCTTGAGGGGGCGGCGGGCCGTACGCCACCGCCTGCCGCAGCCCGTTCCATCCCCGTACGGGCCTCGGTGCGGCGAAACGCAGCGGGCCGACCGGCGGCTCGGCGAACGGGATGCCGCGGAAGACCGCCACACCCTCCTCGCGGCTGCCGCGCAGCACCCCACCCGCCACGCGGACCTCGGGCTGGGATTCGGACGGCTCGGACGGCTCGGACGCGGTAACGGTCATCACGGCTCTTCCTCGGGCGGCCTGGACGTTCCCGGATCATCCCGCTGCCGCACGATGCGTGCCAGTCATTTAGGGAGGGCACGGCAGGATCCGGGAGAGACGGCCTGGTCACGCTCCCGTGGTGGAGCCGGGACGGACGATCATCAGCACGACGACGATCGCCCAGAGCAGGTTGAACACGCCGGTGACCATGGCCAGCCGGGCCGCCCCCGGCTTCTCCGGACTGCCGATCAGCCGCTGCTGTCCGGGGAGGATCGCCAGGGCCAGCACGGCTGCCGCGGCGGCGGTGAGCACGATCGAGGCCAGTAGCCACGCATCGGTCAGGACCCCGAGCTGCGCGCCGGTGGCGACGCCGAAGACGGGTACGGCGACGCCGAAGACGGCGTAGCCGCGGCAGATTCGGTGCAGCACCTTCGCCGTCTGCAGTTCCTCGCGGGCTGCGTCCGGAGTGCGGGCGTAGCGCGGGAACATCGATGCCGCGACCGCGATCGGCCCGATCGCCAGGATCGCCGCCAGAACGTGTACGGACAGGAGCAGTTTGGTCACCGGGGCTCTCCGGAATCTCTCATGGATCGGCTACCAATAGATTGTCAGGCAACCTATACGACGACTGCACCACTTGGGTAGGCTGCCTGACCATGAAGGTCAGTGATGTACGCGGGCACCTGGACGGGCTGGTGCTGTCCGTGCTCGAAACGGGCCCCCTGCACGGCTACGCGGTGATCACCGCGGTCCAGGAGCGCAGCAACGGCGTGCTGGAACTGCGCAAGGGCACTCTCTACCCCGCACTGAACCGGCTGGAGCGGCTCGGCCTGCTGAGCAGCCACTGGGAGTCCGTGGGTGAGCGCCGACGGCGCTGCTACGAGCTGACCGACGCCGGCAGGCGCAGCCTGGACACGGAACGGAAGGTGTGGCGGGAGTTCACCGCCGCGATCGGCTCGGTGCTCGAGCCGGTGCAGCCGGGGGCGGCGACGTGAGCGCCACGAACACGGCCGGGGATCGCTCCGATCCCATCGAGGCCCACGTGGCGGAGCTGGCCGCCGTCCTGCGCGGCGCGGACCGCGAGAAGGTGCGGATGCTGGCAGAGCTGCGTGAGGGACTGCTCGACGCCGCGACGGACCTGGCCGCCGGGCGCGAGCGGCCCGATCGCGAAGCGGCGCGGGAAGCGGTACGTCAGTTCGGCAGCGTGAGCGAGCTCGCACCGGCCTTCCAGCGCGAACTCACCCTCGCCCAGGCCCGGCTCACCTCCCGCAGGATCCTGCTCCTCGTGCCCTTCCTGCTCCCCTGCTGGTACGCGCTCGCGACAGCCGGAGCCACCGCCCACCGGCTGCCGCACGCGGCCCACCTGCTGCTCGCCCACCTGGGCGGAACCGCTGCCGCCGCCGCGCTGGCGGCAGCGGCGTTCCTGGCCGCCACCGGCCCGCTCGCCCGCCGACTGCCCACCCCCGACCGGCTGCCGGTGATGGTCGCCTGGACGGGCACCACCGCGGCGGTTGCCCTGGCGCTGAGCGCGTTCACGCTCACCATCGCCTCATTGCTGACGGCGAACTGGCCACTGTGCGTGCTCGCGGGCGCGGTCGCCATCGTCTTCCACGCGAAGATCGCCGCCGCCGCCCGCACGTGCCGCCAATGCGGCCGGCTGCCGGTGGCCGTCTGACACGGGTTGCCGTCTGCCGGTCGAGGTGTCTCCGCTCTCGGACCACCGGAAGCCAACGGAAGCCACCGGAAGCCAACGGAATTCGCGCGGCACGAGCCGGAGGAGTGCGATCCGCGATGCCCGTGGGTCAGGAGACCACGGGAGACGCGTCCACTTCTGTCAGCTTGACCGTGAACAGCCCGCTGCGCTCGCTCTTCACGTCCGTCACCTTGAGCTGCGTGCCCGGTGTGAGGATGTACTCCTCCTCCCCGGTGAAGGCGGAGAAGCTCCTGATCCCGACCGCCCGGGCGGGCGTCACCTCGAAGAGCGTCCGCTTGCCGCGGCTGCCCAGGAAGGACCGGGCCACGTTCGGCTCGGAGGTGCACGAGGAGACGCCCCACCAGGTGACCGTCCGACCCACCGGGTACTGCGCCCGCAGGTCCAGCGACACACCGCGCCACAGCGGCTTCGTGTGTGCGGGCAGTCCTGAGACCGCCGAGAACAGCAGCCGCAGGTACGGCAGGTAGGGCGTGACCCTGGTGCGGTCCGGGGAGCGCAGGACGGCGTTGATCTCGCGGTAGAAGGCGGACTCACAGGTGTAGAGATAGAGCGCGGCGATCGCGTCGGCGGACAGGCTGCCGGACGTCTCGTCCGCCCGCCGCTTGCCGAAGTGGTGTGACCGGTCGATGTGTCCGGCGAGCCCCGACAGTGTCTCGGCGACCGGTGCGACGGCGTCCTGGAAGCCCATCAACGGAGTGTCGAACACGCCGGTGATCGCGGGGAGGACCAGGCCCTCGTCCTTGACGCTGGTGAGCCGCTCCAGGTACAGCTGGTGCAGGTTCATGGTCGACTCGATGAAGGCGCCCATACGTGCCGCGACTCCCCCGTCCGCACCGGCCGCCCCGGCGTTCCACCCCTTGCTCGGCAGCCAGTCGATCGCATCGACACCCAGCGAGGTGAGGGCCTCGTTCACCATGGCGAAGTGGTCGCCCTCGCAGAAGATGTCGCCCTGCGCCGCCGGGTTCGCGTGGTCGATGTGCCGGACCTCGACGTCCGGGTACTTCTCCTGGAGTCGCAGGACGACCCGCTTCAGGCTGCGGGCGTGCGCCCCCCACCAGGCGAACACGATGCCGCGGTCCTCCTCGTCCGCGTCCTGCTTGGCCTTGAGGATCTCCTCGACGATCCGTTCGGCGACGGGCCGCCAGAACGCCGTGTGCTGGTCGGCACCCATCGCTCCGTCGCCGCTGGCGGTGAGAGAGGCGTTCAGCAACAGCACGCCCTGCGTCAGCATCGCCTGGAACCACTCCGGCGGCTGGACGGTGTCCCGTTCCTTCAACAACGCGCGGACATCGGCAACCGGGGTCTTCTTCGCTATGCCGTACTTCCACATCGCCGCCGCCTTGATGATGCAGCGCATGCTGACGACCCTGCCGAACTGGCTGTCCTTCCAGTCACTGAAGGTGTTGTCGAACATGGCGATGCCGGTGGCGCTCTCCGGCCGCGGGTAGGGGTTCTGGCCGAAGGCGACGACCTTCCACTTGTGCGGCGGGTTGGGCTTGAGAGCCTGGAAGGTCAGCTCGCGGACCGGCACGACCTCAGGACTGCGCCCCTTCCCGATGAACCGGGCGGCGTCCGGCAGCCCTTCGATGACCGGCTTCAGGAGCGGAAGCCAGGGCTCACCGCCGCCGTTGAAGAGTTCGGTGAGGGCCAGGGGGTCGTTCGCGTCGGGCTGTGCCGGCGCCGGCGTGTTGTGTGCGTCAGTCATGGGTGAGGAGCTCTCGATCGTCGTGGTCGGGGTCTGGCCGTCGCCGGCAGGATGGGCAGCAGGATGGCCGGCGGGGACTGACTCAACGGCCTTCGGCGGCACGATGCGTACCCGCTCCTCGACGGGAGCGTTCTCGATGCCGTTCAGCTGCGTGATGATCGTGGCGCGCAACTCGTCGTCGTCCTCGAACCAGTGGTCGTGGAAGAGCGTGTAGCCGGTCCACATGAGATTGGCGCACACCCTGGCCGGTACCCGACCGGTCTGCGCACCCATCCCGACCAGAGCCACGGAGCGGATGCTGCCCGGCACCTTCCGGTTCTGCCGGTGGACGGCCTGGAACGCTGCCGCGCACGCCAGTGCCACGTTCAGCGTGGCGCTCACGTTCTGCGAGGACTGCACCATGGTCGGCGTCGATATCAGGTACCGCGGGGTGGTTGCACCCGACGGAACGCACACCGCGCTGCCCACCGGGAGGGCTCCGGCGAACCGATCGCGGATCGCGCGCTGCACGCGCAGCTGGATGCCGGATCCGAGGTGGCGTTTGATGGCGGCGTCGACCCCGCCGTCCATCCGGCCCCGGGAGTTCGTCGGGGTGACCCAGGCGTCGACGTCCTCACCGAGGATCGAGCCCTTGCGGATCTCGATGCCGGGGGTGTCCGCGAACGCCGCCCGCCACGCCTCCACCACGCGCTCGTTGACGTCCGTCAGCACCACCCTGAGCGTGGGCTGAACACTGCTCTCGGTCATCGTCCACTCCTGTCGGGAAACGGCCCGTTCAATACCCCGAACGTAACCGCCACCACTGACAACGGAGCTCGGAGGCGGTGGTGATGACCGGCCGTCACAGCTGCGGAAACGTCCCGTCGGCCGACCTGCGGGTCGCTGGGACGGCCGGGACCGTACGGGCGGCGCCAGGTGTGTCGCCGCGGGTACGTCCGACAGCCGCGCGCAAGCTGGGACCTGTCCGCGGTGGGGCGGAGCGCGTGAAGATCTTTCCCATGGAGACCGCGCCATGGCCATCGCCTTCTTCTACGCCCTCGGCACCGCGGCCGGCGGCATCAGCGGCCCGCTGATCCTCGCCGACCTCACCGGGTCGGGCGTGGTCGGCGACACGGCACTCGCCTTCCGGATCGGCGCCGCGCTGATGTGCGCCGCCGGCCTCGTGGCGGCCTTCCTGGCGGTCAAGGCCGAGCGCGCTCGCTGGAGGACATCGCCGAGCCGCTGTCAGTGGCGAAGCCGACCCCGGCGGGCCCGGAGTGACACGACCTCCATCAACGCCGCCGGGCTCGGATTCCGCCCGTAGTCGGACCAGCCGTGCCCGCGTCCCCCTCGCCCTCCCCTCCCCGGGACCCGGAGTCCGCCGAGCTGCCCGCCCGTACGGTCACCCGATCCAGGCTCGCCGCACTCTGCCGTCCTCGACCTCGAGGTTCAGCCTGCCCTCGGCGTACTCCATGGTCAGGATCGTGCCGGGCGGGACCATGCGCAGGGTCGTCCAACCGCGCCCGCGTGCCCGGCGTTCGGCTTCGCCGGCATCGAGACCCGCGTAGCACGCCGGATCGTCGTCGGGGGCGGGCAGGGAAGCGGAAGCGGAAGCAGTCATGCTCTTCACCTGCCCCACTGTGCGCTGCGGTATCCCTGCGGGCCGGAGCAACGGATGACGGTGCGTCACCGGATCGGCTTCGCGCCCCGGATGTGGCATGGTCGGCCCCCGGCGTCGGGCATGATCTGCCGGACGGGGAGGCGCGGGGGCGCGCCCATGCGGCACACGGACCTTGGGGGCACGAGGTGGAGTGGGGAACGCTGGTCGCCACGCTGGGCGGCGGAATGATCGCGATAGCGGGCACGGTGCTGGCCGACCGCCTGCGCACGCGTCAGGAACACCGCCGCAGCCTTCAGGGGCGCCGCCGGGACGTCTACACGGAGTTCATCGCGGCGGCGGGCGCGGCCCACACCGAACTGCGCCGCCTCGCGCAGGACGGCTCCGGATCGGCCGACCTGGAGGAGGCGAGCCGCGCAGCGCTGACCGACACCCGCATATACGAGGTGCGCGAGCGCCTGTTCATCGACGCCAGCGCCCGGATCGCGGCCACGGGGCAGACCATGTTCGAACGCCTCCGCGCCCTGCGAAAGACAGTCGCGTCGGGCGCCGGCATCTCGACCCCGGCCTTCCACGACATCTACCACCCCTACCTGGACGCCGTCTGGGCCTACCGCGAGGCCGTCCGCAGCGAACTGGAGGGCTACGCCCTCACCCCGACCGACTTCGGCTGGTCGGCGTGGGACGGCCGCGAGCGCTGCCCGCACTGCAGCGAACACGGGGCCGACACGCCATCCGGTCAGCGCTGACCCTGCCCCGCAAGGTCCGGCGGTCCTTCGTCCCGGGCTCCAGTGGTCCCGTCCGCGGAACCACTGGGCCCGTTGGCGCGCCGGTCACGCCGTTCGGGGGATGTGCGGGCCGCATCCGGCTCGCTTCCCGCTCCGTCGGGGCATCCCTGGTGGGGACGAAAGGGAGACATGATGCCGCTCTATCTGTCGAGGTTCAGCTACACACCGGAAACCTGGGCGAGGCTGGTCGTCCACCCCGAGGACCGTTCACAGGCCGCCCGGTCGTACATCGAGTCCGTCGGCGGGAAGCTCCACGGCTTCTGGTACTCCTTCGGCACCCACGACGGCTACAACCTCTGGGAGGCTCCGGACAACGTCTCCATGGCCGCGGTGGCGCTGGCGATCAGCGCAGGTGGCGCGCTCAGCTCGTTCGAGACGACCGTTCTCCTGAGCGTCGACGAGACGCTGGATGCCCTGCGCAGGACGGAGCAGGTCCGGTATCGCGCTCCGGGCGAGTAGGGGCCGTCAGGCTCGGGCATACCTCTCACCTCGTATTGCTCAAGGCTTCAGCCGCGCAATCGCTTCGGCGTTGAGGCGCCGGAAGTCCGCGGCCTCCGCCCGATGGCGCTCGATCCAGTGGCGCGCGGCGGCCTCGTGCAGGCTGCGGTGGGTCTTCGAGCGGCCCACCTGCGCGTCGCATTCGGCTGTGGCGACGGCGAGCGCAAGGGCCTGGTCGTGCGGGAGGGTGGATGCCTGGACGCGGGCGTCCTCCGGGGTGGCGAAGGGGTGGTTCCGCGCGCGTACGCAGATGCTCCAGAGGGTGGTGGCCTCCTTGTACCCGTCGCTCTTCCCGACCTCTTCGTCCACGAACCGGAAGCGGGCGTTCACGAAGGTGTCGGCGCGGGCCCATGCCTCGTAGTCGCCGAACAGTCCGGTACGGGCCTCGGCGAAGCACCCGGACGTGGGGTGCTCCATGGTGCCGGCTTCGGGGACGCCGACCTTGATCGTGCGTTGTCCCGGAGGTCCCATCAGGGCCTTCTCCCATGCGTCGCGCCGCTGGGGGGACAGCTCCGCGAGGTACGCCTGCTCCTGGAGCTCCGCGCGGGACGCCGACCGCGCGGCGGCGGTGCCGGGGTCCGGACCGAAGCCCTCGCGCCGGGCGCGGGGCACGTCATCGAGCGTCAGGTCCCGGCTCCTCGTGGCGGCCTCGGCCCGCAGTTCCGTGAGGTCGGTGGGGTCGTAGAAGAAGGAGAAGCCCTGGCGGGCCATGCAGTCCCGTACCGAGGCCCGTTCGGCATCGGCGAGCAGCGCCCTGCTCTCGGCGGGCAGGTCGAGGTCGTCGGGCCGTGTGGACACCACCTCGGATGAGCGCGTCGCGGGGGCCGACGGGGCGGAGCAGGCGACGGCCGTGACGACGAGCGGGGACGCGGCGAGGAGGATCAGGGCCCGGGTGGTGGCACTGCACATCATGGAGTCCTTCCAGTACCCGTTGCGGACGTGCGGGCGGCGAGGGCCGGGAACGGCCCCGTACCGCCCGCACGCGGACATGGCGCCTGTCAGCAGGCGGACACCTTGCTGAGGGACGCCAACTGCTTCGCCGGGTTGTGCTGGTACCACAGGGTTCCGGGACGGGAGCAGGCGTAGACGGAGCTGCTGGTCCGGTTGGGCTGGTGGTGGAGCTTCATGGCGTACGACGACATGCGGTTGAAGGAGGAGTTGTCGTTCTTGTACACGTTCCCCGGCACAAGGTTGGAGTTCCAGCTGAAGGGCTGCCAGAACCCCGTATGACTGGAACCTGTCCACACGCAGTAGTTGCCGGACGGGCAGTCGTGCGGGACAGCCTGTGCGGGGCCGGCGGCGAGGACGCCCCCGACGAGGAGCGCGCCCACGGCGGACGCCACGGAAACCGTCTTCTTGAACACGTAGCCACCTCGGTCGATGGAGGTACGGAAGCGCCCGGCGGCAGAGCGTCGGGCGAACTCCAGGCTCGGCCGCCGACAAGGACACGTCGACTCGATTCGGTCTGACCCGAAACGAGGACGGACGGTGGTGCGGCTTTCTCCATCGACCACGCGGCACGCTCCGTCAGTGCTGTTGTCGCAGCGTGCGCAGCCCCTCGATGAGCAGCCGCAGGCCGAACTCGAAGTGTGCGGTGAAGTCCGTGCTGGTGAGCACGGGCAGGGTGGCCGTGAGGTGGGGGTACGAGCCGGCCGCGACGGCGTCGGCAAGACGGCCCGGGTCGGCGGATGCCTCTGCGCCCGGCTCCGGAGCGGCGGCCTGCTCCTCCAGGGTGTGGCCGACGGTGAAGTTGGCCATCGCCATCAGGGCGCGTACCGCGTCGGCGTCTTCGAAGCCGGCCTTGCGCAGGACGCCGATCGCGGTGTCGGCGAAGTGCAGGGTGTGCGTCCCGGTCGAGTGCGTGCCGGCGAAGACCCGGGCGCCGTCCCGGTGGGCGAGCAGTGCCGTACGCATCGCTCCGGCCAGGCCGGCCAGCTGCTCGCTCCAGTCTCCGCCGGCCGGATCCCCGGGCGCTTCCACCTCGGACAGCATCCGCTCCGCCATCGCGGTCAGCAGCTCCTGCTTGGTGGCGAAGTAGCGGTACAGCGCGCCGGCCTGGACGCCCATCGCATCGGCCAGACGCCGCATGGTCAGCGCGTCGAGTCCGGCCTTGTCCAGCAGGTCCAGGGCCGTCTCGACGGTGCGTGCCTGGTCCAGGCGCGGAGGGCGCCCACGTGTGCGGGTTGACGGGTTGCTCATGGACGCCACTATAGTGAACATCGTTCACGTGAACGTTGTTCACTAAATCGTGGAGGTCACGTCGATGGACACCGATGTACTTGTCGTGGGCGCGGGCCCGACGGGGCTGATGCTCGCCTGCGAGCTGGCGCTTGCAGGCGTACGGACCCGGATCGTGGAGCGGCGCAGCGAGCCGCAGCGTGATTCACGGGCCCTGACCCTGCACCCGCGCAGTGTGGAACTGATGGACATGAGGGGTCTGGCACCCCGCTTCCTCGCCGTCGGAAAGCCCGTCCCGGGCTGGCACTTCGCCGGCCTCGACACCCGGCTGGACTTCGCCGCCCTCGACTCGCGCCACGGCTACACCCTCTTCCTCGCCCAGGCCCGCACCGAGGCGCTGCTGGAGGAGCGGGCGGCAGAGCTGGGCGTCCGCATCAGCCGCGGATACGAGACCACCGGGCTGTGCCAGGACGCCACCGGCGTCGAGCTGGAGGTGCGCGGACCCGGCGGGGCCGTCGACACCGTACGGGCGCGGTACGCGGTCGGCTGCGACGGCGGACGCAGCGTCGTACGGCGGGCCGCCGGCATCGGCTTCCCGGGCACCGACGAGACCCTGACCGGCATGCTCGGCGACTTCGCGGAGGTCGACGCGGATCCTGCCGTCCTCGCTGCCGCACGGGCCCGCGGGGTGCTGATCGTGCCCCTGGAGGGCGGGCTCACCCGGATCGTCTGCATCGATCCGGAGCGGATGCGGGTTCCGGCCGGGGAAGCGGTGGCGCTGGAGGAGTTCCGTTCCGCACTGACGCGGCTCTGCGGCTCCGACTTCGGCGTCGCTCAGCCGCGCTGGCTCTCGCGCTTCGGCAACGCCACCCGCCTCGCCGCCGCCTATCGGTCCGGTCGGGTCCTGCTCGCCGGGGACGCCGCTCACGTCCACTTCCCCGCAGCCGGTCAGGGACTGAACACGGGCCTGCAGGACGCCATGAATCTGGGCTGGAAGCTGGCCGCCACGGTCAACGGATGGGCTCCGCCGGGGCTGCTCGACACGTACGACGCCGAACGCCGCCCCGTCGGACGAGCGGTCACCAAGAACACCGAGGTCCAGGCCCTGCTCGCGGAGCTGGCCCTCGTACCGCAGTACGAGCGGCCCGCCGCCGCCCTGCGCGGGCTCCTGGACGAGCTCCTGGCCCTGAAGGACGTCAACCGGCTCCTCGCGGGACGGATCTCCGCACTGAGCACCTCCTACCCGCCCCCGAGCGCCGACAGCGACCGCGACACCGACCCGGACCCGCTGGTGGGTCGGCGCATGCCCGACATGGGTCTGTCCGCTGCCGGTACGGAGGCGACACGCGTCCACGAACTGCTGGCCCGGGGGCGCTTCGTTCTCCTCGACCTCACCGCAGACGCGAATCCGCCGCAGTCCCTCGCGCCCGGATGGCGCTCACGGGTCACCGGTCATGCCGTCACACAGCACGACGGGCATGCGGACCTGCACGGCGTGACCGAAGTGCTCGTCCGCCCCGACGGGCACATCGCCTGGGCCACCCGCGCCACCGATCTCGGCGTCCGCGGTGCAGAGCGGACCGCCGCACTGACCGCGTGGGCGGGCACACCCTCATGAGACGACGCCTCATGAACGTGGAGTCCGTGCCTCCGCGTTCCCGGACGGCGGCGCTGCACCGGTGATGAGGACGGCCTTCCCGGTGGAGCGGTTCATGTCGGCGTTCCCGTCAGGGTGTCCGCGAAGTGGTCGCTGAGGCGGGGCAGCCAGTCCGGCCGAGCGTTACCGAGGAGGTGGTCGCCGTGCGGGACGGACAGGTAGGTGCCGTGCGGCGCCAGACGGGCCAGTGGCTCGCCGTTCGTCACGCCGGGGATGACGTCCTGACCACCGTCCACGACCAGCAGCGGGGCCGCGATGCGGGGTGCCAGGGCCGCGAGGTCCACGTGGCGTGCGAACTCGCGGGCGGCGCCGGATCCACCGGCGCGTTGGGCCATGATCACCCGTACCGGCGGGGGCAGTTCCTCCCAGTCGAGGCGCAAGGGACCGCTGACGGTGGCGACGGCCGCGACGCGCGGTTCCAGCGCCGCGGCCCGGGCCGCGAAGTAGCCGCCCAGGCTCAGGCCGACGAGCCCGATGCGTGCGACGCCGAGGGCGTCGACGACCCGGCCCACGACCCGCTCGTAGTCCGGCACGAAGGTCGTGGTGGCAGCGAGTACGCCCTGTCCGGGGCCGTCCATCGCGAACACCGCCAGTCCTCTGGCCAGCAGCGCGGACACGAGATCGAGGAACTCCTCCTTGGCCGAGTCCAGGCCGGGGACGACGACCACGGTCCCCGGTGCGTCGGAGGGGCCACGCAGCCAGCCGGTGAATCCCTCGCCGCTCACGCGCCGCGCACCGGGCTCCAGCACGGTGAGGGCTCTGCTCATGGCGTCATCCGCCGCGACGGCAGCGCGCTGCGCTTCCGGGTACGGCGCCAGGGTCGCCAGGTGGAACCACCGGGCCGCCGTCAACAGGTACTCCCCCACGGAGCGGGAGGATCCCGCGGCCGCCGCGCGCTGGAGGTAGCCGTGTCCGGTGCGGAGGAAGGCCGGCCCCCAGTCGTCGACGGAGGCGAGGCCATCACTGACGCGCCGGTACTCATGGGGGTCCACGCCAACACCGGTGGCACGGGTCCACTGGGCGGCGGCGAACTCGGCGGCGCTCATCGTGCTCCTCCTGTCAGCAGGACGGCCTTGCCGCGTATCCGGCGCTCGCGCAGGTCGACCAGGGTGTCGGCGGTCCGTGCCCAGTCGGCGATGCGGCCGATCTCCGGATGCAGCCGGCCCTGTTCCACCAGGCTCACCAGCGCCGAGAGATCGGAGGCGTACGGGGCTCCGGCGTAATGGAAGTGCTGGATCGTGACGCGCTCGGGCCCGCCGAGGAGTTGGAAGAAGTCGAGGGACACCGGGGTGCGGCTCGCCTGGCCGAACCAGACGAGCAGGCCGCCCGGGCGCACTTTCGACAGGGCGAGCGGGAGATCCGGCCCACCCGTGGACTCCAGCACGACATCGAACGGCCCCTGAGCCGCCCCGACCTCGTGCACCACCTTCGCGCCCAGTTCCGCGAGCCGCTCGCCTCGCGTCGGCGTGGCCGTCACCGCGGTCAGCTCGGCTCCGGCCCCCACGGCGAGCTCGGTGACGTAGTGGCCGACGCCACCTGAGGCGCCGGTCAGCAGCACCCGCCGGCCTGCCAGGGAACCGGCCGTACGCAGCAGTCGCAGGGCAGTGATCCCGGCCAGGGGCAGGGCCGCCGCCCGTGCGCTGTCAATGCAGTCCGGGAGCACCGCGAGCGAGTGCGCGGGTACGGCGGCGTACTCGGCCCAGCCGCCCTGCGCCGGGTGCCCGACCACGCGGGTGCCGATGCCGGGGCCGGAGCCGTCGGCTGCCGCCTGTACGACGAGCCCTGCGATGTCCTTGCCGGGCAGCAGCTCCGGCCGGGGGTTCTCGAGAAGGAATGTCTCGCCCCGGTTCGGGGCGAACGCCTCGACTTTGATCAGTGCCTCACCGGGCTCGGGCACGGGCTGGGAGACCTCGGCGAAGGCGACCGGGCACGCCGCTTCTCCCGTGGGAATCAGTCTTTGCATGGAGAGCATGCAACCCCCACGGCCGCCCCGCGATCCAACAACGAACGAGCAAAGCCGACAACTTCTGGTTGTCGCCTATGGTGGGAGCCATGGATCTCGATGTGGCGCAGGTACGTGCCTTTGTGCGCACCGCCGAGGAACTGCACTTCGGCCGGGCGGCCGGGACGCTCGCAATCTCCCAGCAGGCGCTGTCCAAGAGGATCGCGCGGCTGGAATCCCTGCTCGGCGCCGCGCTGTTCCGGCGCGGCGGCAACGGCGTACGCCTCACCGAGGCCGGGCAGCGCTTTCTCGGGCCGGCCCGGCAGACCGTGGCCGCCGCCGACGCCGCGGTCGCGGCGGTGTCGGGGAAGGACCATCCGCTGCGTGTGGACGTCTGGGGGCACCTGTACGCGCCGATGCGGACGCTGGCCCGGGTTGCCGGACGAGCCGGGGAGCTGGCGCTGGGGCACGGGCGCGACCTGTCGTCGGTGACGACGGCACTGCTGCACGGCGACATCGACGCGGCGTTCGGCCGGGTCCACCCTCCGCTGCCCGCCGGGCTGACGCACCGGCTGGTCCGCCTCGAACCGGTGGACGCCGTACTGAGCGTGGACCACCCGCTGGCAGCCGAACCGGCCGTGCGGCCGGACCAGTTGTGCGACAGCGTGCTGTGGGCACCCGGTGCGCTGGACCGGCTCGACTTCCTCCACCGGTTCGCCGACCGGTTCGGCATCCGGAGCAGGGCCACGAGCGTCAACCTGGGGCTCGCCCACTTCCTCGCGGAGGTGGCGCAAGCGCCGAGCCGCTTCTCGCTGGTACCTGCCGATGTTCCGCTGCCGCAGGTCCCCGGATTGCGCTCCGTCCCGCTGATCGATCCCACGCCGCTGTACGCCTGGTCGCTGCTGTGGCGCTCGGGAGACGGACACCCGGCGTTGAACGGCCTCGCCGCCGCCTGCGCCGAGGAAGCGGGGCGAAGCCGATGGCTGGAGTACTACCCGACCCGCGACTGGCTGCCTGAACCACCCTCATGAAGCCGCCCCGGTCGCCCGCCTGCAGCAGGCCGGCTCGGACACAACCTAGCGTGCGCCGGGAAGCCGGACCGTGACGAGGAGACCGCCGGCGGGGCGGGGGACGAGGTCGAGGGTCCCGTAGTGGGCGCGGACGATGCTGTGCACGATGGCCAGGCCGAGGCCGAGGCCGACGCCGGCGTGCTCGTCGGTGCGCACGCGTTCCGTTCCGCGCTGGAAGGGTTCGGTGAGGGTCGGTACCAGTTCCGGTGGGAGCCGGCGGCCCGTGTTCTCGACCCGCAGCACGCTCGTGTCGCCGTGCGGCTCGGTGTGGACCGTCACGGTCCCCCCGCCGGGGAGGTTGTGGACGATGGCGTTCTGGACGAGGTTCGTCACCATCCTGAGCAGGAGCTCCGCGGAACCGCTGGTCCGGGCCGCGACGCCGGTGACGTCGAGCGTGATCCGGCGCTGTTCGGCGAGGGGAAGCAGCGTTTCGGCGGCTTCTTCGGCGATGAGGGAGAGATCGACGCTCTCGCGCGTGAAGCTTCCGCGGTCGCCGCGGCTGAGCAGCAGGAGGGCCTCGGTGAGGTCGATCGCCCGCGTGTTGACCGCACTCAGGCGTTCGATGAGTTCGCCGCGGTCGCGCGTGGGATCCTGGCGGGCGACGTCGAGGAGGGTCCGCGAGATCGCCAGTGGGGTGCGCAGTTCGTGGGAGGCGTTCGCCGCGAACCTCTGCTGCTCGGCGACGTGCGACTCCAGTCGTTCGAGCATCGAGTCGAACGCGTCGGAGAGTTCACGGAATTCGTCCTGGCGGCCCTTCATGCGGATCCGGTGGGACAGGTTCCCGGTCCCGGCCGTGCGTGCCGCATCCGTGATCCGGGTGAGTGGGGCGAGCATCCGGCCGGCGAGGAGCCATCCCCCCAGCAGGCCGAAGACGAGCAGGAAGACCAGGCTTGCGGCGGTGGCGGGGGCGAAGGAGTGCAGGACGAACGAGCGGTTGGGGGAGAGCCCGTCCGGGGTTCTGACCGTGCGCTCGGGTACGTAGCGCAGCAGCGACACCCACACCGCGGCCAGCACGAGAGCGCCCGCGACGAAGAGGAATCCGGCATAGCTGAGGGTGAGTTTCAGTCGGGCGCTGAGCCCTGGGCGTCTACGCATGCGTGGTGCCGGGGTCGGTGTTGTCCGTACGGGTGTCGATCCGGTAGCCGACGCCGGGGACCGTGGCGATGATCCATGGTTCGCCGAGCCTTTTGCGCAGCGCTGAGACGGTGATGCGCACCGCATTGGTGAGGGGGTCGACGTTCTCGTCCCAGGCCCGTTCCAGTAGTTCTTCGGCGCTGACGACCCCGCCCTCGGCGGCGACGAGGACCTCCAGCACGGCGAACTGTTTGCGGGTGAGCGCGACGTGGCGTCCGTCGCGGAAGACCTCCCGGCGGAAGGGGTCGAGCCGCAGGCCCGCGATCTCGCGGACCGGGGGCCGGGCGTAGGCGCGTCTGCGGTCGAGCGCCCTCAGCCGCAGGACGAGCTCCCGCAGGTCGAACGGTTTGGTGAGGTAGTCGTCGGCGCCGAGCCCGAACCCGGAGGCCTTGTCGTCGATCCGATCGGCAGCGGTGAGCATGAGGATCGGGATGCCGCTGCCGGAGGCGACGATGCGCCGGGCGACCTCGTCGCCGGAGGGGCCGGGGATGTCGCGGTCGAGGACCGCGAGGTCGTAGGAGTTGACGCCGAGCAGTTCCAGCGCCGAGTCGCCGTCGCCCGCGATGTCGGCGGCGATCGCCTCCAGCCGCAGGCCGTCACGGACGGCTTCGGCCAGGTAGGGCTCGTCCTCCACGATCAGTACGCGCATGTCCGAAGCCTAAGCAGCACTCGGTGCCGGCGCGGGACGGGGCCGGTCCGACGGCGCTTGCTCCGTGGTGGTGCGCCACCAGCGGCGCGACGCCAGCCCGGCCAGCACGGCGCCGGCGGCGTTGACCAGTACGTCGTCCACGGAGGACACCCGGTCCAGCTGCAGGACGTACTGGGCGGTTTCGATCAGGACCGAGCAGCCTGCGCCGAGCGCGAGGATCCGCGGTGCCGACGCCAGCGCCGCGAACCGCATCGGCGCGAAGAACCCCAGCGCCGCGAAGACCAGCAGGTTGCCGACGATCCCGACCGACCCCATCGTGAGCAGGTCCCGCACCGGTACCAGGCTCACCCGGCCGGGGACGATGCCGGCCCCGGCGCCCGGCATCATGGTCATGTGGACGAACGGCAGCGTCCCGTGGACCATGCCCACCTCGGCCAGCGACATCCGCCAGGCCGATGCGACACCGGCGGCACGCCGACGGCGCGCCAGAGCCCACACCACCAGCAGGGCCGGCGGCACCGCGACCAGCGTCATGAGCACCACACCGTTGAACGTGTCGAAGCAGCCGTGCCATCGGCCGGCCATGCACCTCGGAGCGGACATCAAGAGCGGTCGCCGCACGAGGAACGCGGCGCTCGCCGTGGCGAGGATCGCCAGGCCGATGAGCACGATCCTGCGCGTGCGGCGGGGTGGTGCTGACGGGGATGCGTCGTGGTTCATGCCCCCATTTGAAACGGAGGGCCGTTGCGGTGGCGTATGCGATTTCCGATACGCCCGCGATACACGGCAACTCGGAGGTCAGCCCGGTCCGCTGTCGAAGGGTTCGTAGCGGGCGTCGGCCTCGGGCCAGGTCGGTTCCATGAACGGGGCGCGGTCGAGGCCGTCGAAGCAGCGCATCAGGAAACCGGTGAAGGTGCCTTTGGTGCGGTACCACTCCCCGCACTCACTGCCGATCACGATCTCCCAGTTGTCCGGATCCGGGTCGGAGGTCAGGAAGTAGTACTCGCTGCTGTGCTCGTCGCTGCCCCAGCCGATGAGCCCCCCGGGGTCGGGATGGAAGGGGAAAGGGTAGGCGTTCTCCAGTCCCCTCCGTGCGTCGCGCCAGCCCTCCAGGGACCAGAAGTCCTCGACTTCCGCGGGGGTCATGAGGCCCGTCGGCCGGTCCAGGTGGAGGTACCCGTCGAGGGTCCCCGGCCCGTACACGTCCATGAAGGCCTTGTAGTCCGCGGGCAGCGTGAGACCGAGGTGCCGTTCGGAGGCCTCCCAGACCTCTCGGCGCGGCCATCCCCAGGCCTCCTCGGGCTCACCGAGCAGTTCCTGAAGGCGCTCCCATGGCGACGGCATGTCTTCCCTCATCCCTGATGTGCGACTGGTACGGAGCATCATCAGGCCTCCCTCTGACAACGGGCACGGCCGGAAGACCGGGGCTTCACACATGGGCCTCACATGGGCCTCACACATGGGCCTCACCGAGGCCTCACCTGTTCGAGGTGCATTGCCGCGCGAACGCCTCACCGGGTTTGCGTCGCACCGCTGCACGTACAGGCTGGGAGGCAACGCATCTGATGGCAGACGACGAGGGGCAATGATCGTATCGGTGATGTCCATGCCGAACGGCACCATGACGCGTACCCACGTGTCCGAGGCACGTGAGCGTCTCGCGACATCCCCCTTCCTGCTCGTGGACGTGGAACTCTCGGAGAAGACCTTGCCCGCCGGGCAGCCGCTCGCGCACCTGCTGGGGCTGGAGGTCGCGGACCTGGCATGGCTCGGCCGGGAGGGCGAATCGGCCCGGGCCGAGTTCCTCGGGGACAGCGCCGCGTTCGTCGTGCCCGTGATCGAGGCCGGCCAGGTCATTCACGTCCATGTCGTGGTGACCGAGCGGTACCTCGTCACGGTGCACCGGGGGGCGGTACGACTGATCGAAAGCCTCACCGCCCGTTTCCCGAACGAACGTCCGCCGGACGCCGTGGCCATGCTGTTCCTGCTGTTGGACGAGGCGCTGGAGACCTACCGCGGTTCCGCCGTCCAGGCCCTGCTGGACGTGGAGGACCTGGAAGACGAAATGTTCCGTCAGCGACAGCCCGAGCAGGTCTACCGCCTGGCGCGGCTGCGGCGTACCGCGGCCCTCCTGCACCACACGCTCCTCCCCTACCACCGGGTGACGGAGGAGACGGTCACCCGTCGCATGATGAGCGGCAGCTTCCCCGAGGACCGCCAGCGGCTGGTCCGTGAGTACCAGCGCACTGCGAGGTTGGTGCTCACGGACATCGAGTCGCTCCAGGAGGCGGCCCGACGCGCCTTCGGAAGCTACTCCTCCCTGGTGTCCGCCGACCAGAACGGCGTGATCAATCGCCTGGCGATCGTGTCGACGATCTTTTTGCCGCTGACCTTCCTGACGGGGTTCTTCGGCATGAATTTCGCCTATCTGACGGACGAGCTGGAGAGCGGGGCCGTCTTCTGGATCCTCGCCGTCGGCCTGCAGGTGGCCTTCCTGGCCATCGCGCTCTACACGCTGCACCGCACCGGTCTGTGGCGGAGGCTCCGGAACGACGACGATCGTCTCGACGACGAGTAGGGCAGGCGGCGTCACCGTGGGCTCGTCAGGCCGTTCGGACGGTGCTCCGCGTCCGGGGGAACGGCGGCGAACACCGCGCCACCGACGGCCCGCTCCAGGCGGTATCGCCTGAGCACCCGGTCGAAGCGCGCCCGGCTGCCGGGCACGGCTCCGCGGAGGTCGGCAATGAGCGCGCCGTCCGGCACTCGTGCGACGAGACCGGTGACCACCGGGTCCGTGCCGGGGCGATCACGGAGTTCGGCTGCAGGATGCAGCGGCAGCTCGGGGCCGTCCAGCTGCAGCAGGTCCCAGAAGTCGTCTGCGTACGGCTGCACGCCTTCCTCGAAGCCCGTCTCGTCGACCAGGTCCTCCGCGGTCCCGATCAGGCGGTCGAGCCAGCGCGGCAGTGAGTCGGCCTCCACGAAGAGTCCGCCCTCCCGGTACTGCATCAGCACCTGCCCCCACCGGCCGTCGGACTCGATGTCGACCCAGGTGACCCCACCACCGCCGTCGTCGGTGACCAGCCAGTGCGGGTGCGGGAGACCGTGGTCGCCCGCCTGCCGCGGGTGGCCGGTCAGCACGAACTCCACCGGCGGCACCGCGAAGCCGCCCAGTCGGCCCACCAGTTCGCGCGTCGCGGTCGGCACCGGGACGGGCCAGCGGTCGAAGTCGGCCTCGGCTGCGCCGGGTTGCAGCGCAAGGTCGAACGGGACGCGGGCGGCCAGAGCCCGCAGTCGCTTCACGAGGGCGTCACCGGAGATCATCCGCCCACGCTACCGCCACCCGTGCCGGGACCGCCCGGACGGTCCCAGGCGCCCTCCGAGCGAGCCGGAGCTCCCCGTCATCGCAGGTAGCGGGCGACGAGCGCATCGACACCGGCGGCCAGTTGCTCCTCCCCGCCGCGGACGGCCAGAGCCGGACCGAGCGATCGGAGGAGGGGGAAGTCCTTGAGCGGGAGGCGGTGCAGGCCGAGCCGGAAGGCCGGATCGGATTCATCGGGATTGTCCACCACCTCGCGCAGCTCGACGACGATGTAGCCCAGCACCCAGGAGATGAACGCCCGGTACAGCTTGAGCGTGGTCTCCTCGTCCAGCCCCGCCGTGCCCAGGAGGGCGAGCAGACGTTCGTGGGCGCGCAGCACGGCGGGGGGCCTGCGGGTCATGGGGACCGTGAAGGGGCGGACGGCCACCAGGGGGATGACGTGGGGGTGCGCGAGGGCCACTCCGTACATCGCCTTCGCGGTGCCCAGCAGCGCCTCGCGCCAGGGCGGCGCCGCCTCGCCCCTCGGGTCGGAGACGGCGGAGGAGGCACCGTCCAGCGCCTGCTCCAGCTCGATGAAGAGGTTCTCGACGAGGCCGTCCAGCAGATCGTCCTTGCTGGGCGTGTACCGGTAGAGCGCCATCGTCTCCACACCGAGCTCGCCGGCGACCCGGCGCATGCTCAGGCCGTCGAGCCCCTCGTCGTCCACCACGCGGAGCGCGGCTTCGAGGATGCGCTGGCGGCTGAGCCGATTGCGGACGGGCATGGCCGCACCTCCGGAGTTCCGACTCCCGACTACCGGCTCCCTGCTCCCTGCTCCTGGCAGCCGGCTCACCTTGACGACGGCTTCGCACAGGTGGAGCCTGTATATGTACAGCATAAACGGATGGCGTCCGTATACGCCCTAAACGCGGTCCTCACACCGCGTTCTGTGATCGTCCGAGCAAATGAGTGGTCGCCATGCGACACACGAGTACGTTTCCCGTGTCACGTCATTCTTCCTGCGCCGGTCCCTGCCCGGCCCCGCTGTCCCCCGACGCGCTGGCCCAGCTCTACGCCGACTATCTGGACCTGATGAAAACGGGTCGCCTGCCGGACTACACCACCTTCGAGGACTACTACTACACCTGGCGCTCCACCCGGCGGGCGGAAAAGCTCATCGGCCTCGACGACGGTGCCGTGCGGGTCGAACCGAGTGCGGAGCGGCAACTGATCACACGGCCCGACCAGCAGCTCAGGGGGGTCATCAATACGCTCGTGCTCCTGGTCGACTTCCCCGACAGACCGCACGAGCCGAGCCACCGCCCGGGCCACTACGAGCAGCTCTTGTTCAGCACGAACTCGCTGCCGACCGGCAGCATGCGCGAGTTCTACCGCAAGATCAGCGGCTTCGACGAGTTCGGCGCCACCGGCATCGACGTCCAGGGCGAGGTGCACGGCTGGTTCCGCCTGCCACAGCCGCTCTCCTTCTACGCCGACGGCAACTCCGGGCAGGGTCTCTTCCCCCGCAACTCGCAGGGCATGGCCCGGGACGCGGTGAAGCTGGCCAAGGCCGAAGGCATCGACTTCCGACCCTACGACGTGCTGGGCGAGCACACGGTCACCGCGCTGTTCGTCGTGCACGCCGGGCCCGGTACCGAGCAGACCAAGAGCCGGGACGACATCTGGAGTCTGAAGTGGGGCATACCAGGAGGCGTCGCCGTCGGCTCGGGCCTGACGGTGGAAACGTTCCTGACGGTGCCGGAAAACTGCGCGATGGGTTTGTGCGCCCACGAGTGGGGCCACCTGGCGGCGCGTTGGGCCGACTATTACGACACAGGCCGGCTGCAGGCGACCAAATCCAACGGCCTGGGCAACTACTGCCTCATGGCAGCGGGCAATTGGGGAAACTTCGGCCTCACGCCGGTGTTCCCCAACGGCATGCTGCGCATGTTCCACGGCTGGGCCGTCCCGAGGCGCATCACGAAAACCGTCAAGGACGTCGTGCTGCAACCGGCGGCGGAGGGCGGAGAGCTGCTGTTCATTCAGAACGCGGACACCATGACGGAGACTCAGTACATCCTCGTCGAATACCGGCGACGCCGGGGGCAGGACGCGTTCCTGCCGGACGCCGGCATTTCCGTCTACACGGTCGACGAGGCGATCAGCAATGTGAACGAAGAGGACCATCTTGCGATCGAGCTCCTGCAGGCCGACGGCCGTCGCGACCTGGGGGCGGTCTTCGGCCTGGGCAACCGCGGCGACTCGAAGGACCTGTATCCCTCCCTGGGAAACAGGACCATCGGCGCATCGACGAACCCGGCACTCAATCTGCCCGACGGCAGATGGTCGGGCGTCACCATCGAGGTCGAGGGCAATCCTGACGACGACGAGATGGCCGTCGACATCCTCATGGAGTGAGAGCGAACGGGTGTGGGGCGAGGGCGGTCC